>CAMLKS010000170.1 GCA_946480675.1 uncultured Bacteroidota bacterium | reverse complement strand
CGCTGATGCGGGTAATTTCTATACTAAAGCTGCGCAGCGTCTGGATGATCTGGTTCTTGTTCTTTTCCAGTTCTTCTTTATCCAGCGTAATGGTTTCCTGGCTGCGGTCTTCCAGCAGGTCGAGCGTGGGGAATTTATAGCTCGGCAGGTCCAGCTCGGGCGCATACCGTTCATCATCTTCCAGGCTGATGTGGCCGCCATGTGCTATCACAGCAGGTTCTTCCTCCTGTTGAATGATCTCTATATCCAGTTCCGGTGTTTCCGGCAGTTTTGATTTTTTTGGCGCTTCAGGCACTTCCAGTTCCATTTCCGCAACGGGCTCTTCTTCTTCCTCTTCTATTTCTTCTTCATAAAGCTCTTCTTCTTCGGGCAGCGCCAAAGCAGGCTCAGGCGTGGTGTTCAGCACATTGGTATGCGGTGCGCCCTTATCTACCAACGACATGTTCCAATCGTGCACCTCGCCTGTTTCTTCATCTACCAATATGGGTTTTATAAAATCGCCACCTTCTGTTTTTACTGTTTTTAAGACAGGTTCTCCGGCAGGTGTTTCTTCATCATTTTCTTCGGTTGCATCTTCCTGCGCATTCACCTTTACAGGGGTAGGCATCAGGTTGGCAACGGCCTGTGCTGTGCGCTTAGCGCGGCGCAGCAAGGGAGAAATATCCAGCGCAAATACTACAAACGCTACAAAGCAGGTAGCAGCCAGCAGTATCATACCCGTGCCGCCATAGCCGAAAAAGCCATTCATATAGCTGATGGCCTCGTTGCCCAATGCGCCGCCGTAAGGAAATTCCGCATTCGGCATCAGGTAAGCAAGGATAGGGGCCACTAATAATAAGAGCAGCGATAACCAGCGCAGGTAGCGCATTACAGGCACTACCCGTTTGCCATATATCAGGTTGAGGCCGATAGAGCCTACCCACAGCCCTATTACCAGCGATGCGATGCCAACACCTTTCCATACCAGTGCGTGCGATACGGCAGCACCCAGGCGCCCGCCCCAGTTCTGGGCGGTTACCTGGCCCGAAAGCAATGATTTGAAGGTGAGCCCGTCTACATTACTGTAATCAACCGTCCAGTTGAAGAAGTAGCTGATGATGGAAATAGTGATGAAAATGCCTGATAGCAGGCAAAATATGCCCAAACCCAGCCTCCATTGCTTACGACGGTCTATAATAACCTGCGGTGCAATGGGCGTTTCCTGTTGTTTGGGAGCCTTTTTAGTGTCTTTAGTTGAATTTTTGGCCATAGTTGGCAATAGCAGCGGCAAAAGTACAATATAATAGCGCAAAGTAAGTGGGATAAAAAAAGCTTCGATTTTGTATTTATTTTCTATTTTTCGGAGGAATAAATGCATGGGTTTATTTTGTTATTTAATGTATTTTGAAAGAACTTATTATAAAAACCAACCCTGCCATTTTATTTACTGTCTAAACAATACATGCATAGCCCAAAGTGAGTATTGACGGATAGTGCAGATATTTTTGAGCGTAGTACGGATTAAAAAATAATAGAGATGGGCATTGCAACTTTGAAATATTTGCGTATTTTGAACCGTTGTGCGAAAAATGAATTGTGTAACAAAAGGTTAAAATCGCCTCAAAAACAAAAAGAAAACAATAATTAAGGTTAACAATATCATGACGATGAAAAATACAATCAGCCGAGTAAGCCTCTTAGCTGCGTTAGCACTTACTGTACAAACCTCTAAGGCGCAAGATATTCACTTTACGCAGTTTAAAGGTGCGCCGTTGGTAATAAACCCGGCCTTTACCGGCAACTTCAGCGGACAGTGGCGTGCTACAGCTATCTACCGTGACCAGTGGAGGAGTGTAACATCGCCGTTCAAAACATATGCAGTATCTGTAGACGCTCCGATTGTTAGTGACCTTACGATAGATGATTACCTGGCTGGTGGTATACAATTGTATAACGACCGTGCAGGCGATGGCAATTTGTCTAACCTGTCGGCATTGGCTTCAGTAGCCTATCACAAGTTTTTGGGTAGCAACCAGGATAAAGTGCTTTCGGTAGGCTTCCAGGGTGGGTACACGCAAAAGAGTATCGACCTGACCAGGCTGTATTTCCCTAACGAATTCAACAATGGTAGCTTTGAGCCGGGTTCAGGTGTTGAACCCATGAACAACAAGGTTTCTTATGCCACTATCAATGCGGGTATCGCATGGGCCCACAGTATAGGTTCTAATTTTGGCTATACCCTGGGTGTTGGTGCCAATAACCTAAACCAACCACAGGAATCGCTGATGAAGAAACGCAATAGCGAAGTGGGCCTGGGTATGCGCTATACAGCACAAGTAGGTGCTATAGCTTACCTGAGCGAAACTTTCAGCCTGCGTCCTGCATTCCTGTACCAAACACAGTCTACCGCTACAGAAGTAGTAGCAGGTAACGAATTTCACCTGATAGTAGGTAACCCCGAGTTCCGCAACTTCACTACAGCGGTATTTCTGGGTGGTTACTACCGCAACAGCGATGCTGTAATGATCAATGCCGGTTTGGAATTTAAAGGCCTGCGTGTGGGTGTTAGCTACGACTACAACACATCCAACCTGAAAACGGCATCGAACGGTAATGGTGGTTTTGAAATTTCACTGATCTACACGGCGCCCGACCCGATTGATTTTGCACGTAAGCTGATCTATCCTTGCTCGCGCTTCTAATAAGGAAAACATAACAAAAAAGAAAGGGCAAAAAAATTTTTTAAAGCCCTTTCTTTTTTTTAAAGCAATTTATACTTTTATACCCATTAACAACGCTCAACAACGCTCGCTAACATGAGAAAAAATTGGCTGCTCCTCATCCTTGCAACGGTTCTAGTTACTATTCAATTTGATGCTAATGCACAGCAGCAACGTAAAGAAAAGTACAGAAACAAAGCTAACGATCCGGTATCGAAGCTTCCTTACTATAAAAAATTACGTTGGGCTGATGGCCTCTTCAAAGAAGGTAGTTACTTCAACGCCATTGAATATTATCAACAACTGAAACAGGAGGACGAGCGTAACCCGTACCTTACGTATCAGCTTGCTGAGTGTTACTGGATGACACGTGACTATGCACCAGCTGCAAACTATTATGCAGAAGTGTATGCTATGTCTTCAAAGCTGTATCCTGAAGCGATATTCAAAAGCGGCATCATGCTGAAACAGCAGGGCCGTTATGACGACGCTATCGCAGCTTTCAACAAATTCATTGCTGATAACCCTAAAACCTTCAAGAAACTGAAGAAACAGGCACAGCGTGAAATTGAAGGTGCTAATATGGCTATGAATTCTATTAAGAATCCGGAAGCTGTAACCATCCTGAACGCAGGGCCTAACGTTAACAGCGCCTATACAGAGTCTGCGCCATTGCCCCTGGGTGACAGTGCGTTGCTGTTCTCTACTATGCGTCAGAACAACCCTGTAGAGATCAATAAAAAAGACCGTGATGAATATATGTCGCGCTTCATGGTATCTCATAAGCAAGCTTATGTAGACCGTGTTGATTCTTTCCAATGGCCTCTGGAATTCAGGGATGGTGGTTTTAATACCAATAAAGCACACGTTGGTAACGGTAGCTATAGCCCGGGTGGTGATAGGTTCTACTTCACAAAATGTGCTGAAGAAGATTCTCTGAAAGTGATCTGTAAAATATACGTTTCAAAATTTGAGAAAGCCAAATGGGGTGAGCCGGAACTGCTGGGTGAAGGTATAAACGAAGGTGGTTCTAACACGCAACCTTATTGCGCTAAAGTGGGCAAAAAAGAGGTACTGTTCTTCTCTTCAAACCGTTCTTTGCAAAGCCGTGGCGGTTATGATATCTGGTATTCAGTTATCGATCCCCGCAATAATACTTACCGCCGTCCGCAAAACGCAGGTAAGCAAATCAATACAGAAAAAGACGAGCAAACGCCTTACTACGATAGCCGCATCAATAAATTATACTTTGCATCTAACGGCTGGGCTACTATGGGTGGTTTCGATATCTACTCAGCTGATGGCGGGCCTTCCCGTTATACTAATCTGACGAACCTGGGTTACCCCATCAACTCTGCGGCAGATGAGCTGTATTTTGTAAAAGATCCTCTTGGCAAACCGGATGCTTATGTGGTATCAAACCGTGTAGGTTCTATAGCACTGAAAAACCCTACATGTTGCGATGACATCTGGCGTATACAGTACGAGCCTAAACTGGTAGTACTCGGTAAAGTTATCGACCGTAAATCACAACAGCCAATGACTGAAGTGGTGGTGAAAATGGTAGACCAAACAGGCGACCTGAAAACATTCAACTCAGCAGATGGTAACTTCGGTTTCAACATCGGACGTGGTAAGTCTTATGTTTTCACAGGCGATAAACAAGGTTTCGCTTCTACACGTGCTTCTGTAAACACAATGGATGTAAAACGTACCGACCCGGATGATACCGTAAGCGTTACTATATATATGGATGAAATAACTCCGGTATATACCTTCGCAGTAAGCAATGTGTACTACGATTATGACAAAGCAACGCTGCGTCCTGAGTCTGTAGCTTCTCTGGATTCTCTGTCATCTTTCCTGAAAGATAACCCTTCATTTACTGTAGAGGTTTATGCTTTCACCGATTCAAAAGGTACAGATGCATACAACAAAGCACTTTCTGAGCGTCGTGCACAAGCAGTAATAGATTACCTGGTAGGTGCGGGCATCGAGCAAAGCCGTATGATAGCTAAAGGTTTCGGTGAATCTATGCCAGCTGCTTCTAACACAGCAAATAATGGTAAAGATAACCCAACAGGCCGCCAGCTGAACCGTCGTACAGAATTCCGTATCGTAACGGATGTGCCTACACGCCGCATACTGTACAACAGTGCTAAACCGGGTAATATGGACGAACAGTCTAAAAACCTGATACAGGATGAGAGCATGAACGAAGACAGCGAGGCTGATCCTGAATCTGAAGTAGGAAAACCAGGCAGCAGGGTAAAATAACCCTTGCCGAACCATAACAAGTATTTTATTTATCATATCCCCGCAACAGCGGGGATATTTGTTTTAGGATACTATTGAGCCAAGTTAGCTACTTTTGCAGGCCAATGACATACGATAAAATCACGTTTCATACAGAAAATGTAAGCCTCAGGGAAATACTGATAGCCGAACTGGCGGCATTAGGTTTTGATGGCTTTGAAGAAAAAGAAAGCAGCTTGGAAGCTTATATGACGGCAGGTGCGTATGAAATAGAGCAAGTTGAAGAGATAGCGAATAAGTACGGCGTTTCATACGAGGTAGGCAGTATAGCGCAACAAAACTGGAATGCCGAGTGGGAGCGCAATTTTCAACCGGTGATAGTAGAAGGCTTTTGTACCGTAAGGGCCGATTTTCATAAGATACCTGTAAATACCATGTATGAAATCGTCATCACACCCAAGATGTCATTCGGTACCGGGCACCATGCTACCACCCGCCTGGTGATGAAGGAAATGAGCCTACTGGATTTTAACGGGAAGAAAGTATTTGACTTTGGTACCGGTACGGGCATATTAGCCATATTGGCTGAAAAGCTGGGGGCAACAGAAGTGCTGGGCATCGATAATGACCAATGGTCTTACGACAATGCCATAGAAAATTTACAACGAAATAGCACGAAGCACACCACAATATCGCTGGAACCTATAGATGATTTGCAGGGTACTTATGATATAGTCCTGGCCAATATCAACCGCCACATATTGTTGGAATATATGGGGCAGATGCACCAACTATTGAAGCCCGGTGGCAAGATACTGATGAGCGGGCTATTGCAGGAGGATGAGCCGATAATTAGAGATGCTGCAGTTGTGGCAGGATTTGTTTATAAAAAGACTGATACGCTGAATAACTGGATCGTGTTGCTATTTGAAAGGTAAAATGTTATAGTTATCTTAAAA
>CAMLKS010000169.1 GCA_946480675.1 uncultured Bacteroidota bacterium | reverse complement strand
GTAGGTGCCGCGAGTGTTATCTGCACATCATTGTTGAAAAGGACGATTTTACGGCTTTTCAGGTAATCGGCTTCAGGCTTTACATTGAAACCCTGAAAGCTGCGATGTTTAAGAATATTATCATGCGCCGGTTTAGGAGAAACATCTATCGGTTCTTCGGCCTTGATAATTTGTGTAGGTGGGTGGATATGGTAGAGCAGAGAGTAATTCGAAGAAAACCCTTCTGTACTAAAAAGCTGCTCAGAATACAGTCCGCCATCCGGTTTCCGAAATTGGGTATGGCGCTTATGAGGAATGCTCCCCAGCGAATAATAATGTGCCATTTTATAACGGTCTTATTTTTTAATTAAAGTTACAATATTGCACGGCTTTGGCAATGTGATTACGCTAAAGCTGATATAAATCACTTATATCAAAAAGCTTTAACTAACTAATTAGAGGGAGAGGATGAAAGCTGAAAGAGCAGCGATTGCCAGGCCTAAAACTGCACCGCCTGCCTGTAGCTTCCATTGCTGTTGCCAGATGTGTGGTTCAATCATTGCCTGAAACTTATCAGCAGGTATAGCAGATAGTTTGCCGGTTACGATCGTAGAAATATCCAGCTGCGCCCCCAGGTTGCGGGAGTACTGAGCCATAACGCTCGGCAGCAGCAGGTTTATTTCTTCAATCATGCCTTCTTTTATTTTGGCCAATGTGCTTTCGCCCATAAAGGTAGCAACAAAAGGCAATTTCTGGGTCAGTTTCACCAAAAGAAATTCCTCAATGTGCTTTTCTATCATAGGGTTGAGGCCGGATAACAAGGTTGGATCCTGTAGTTTTGTAACAAGTGTATCGGCAGTAAACAGCTCCTGTGCAGTAGTGCTTATTATGTTATTGATAATTCGTTTATCGGATAGCTTACGAAATATAGCATTGCCTGCCAGCCGGGCAGCAAACCAGCCTACAGCAGCAGACAAAACCAGTAATAATGCAAGCTTACCCTCGTACGACATTATTTTTCTTTAGCTATCATCTCCAGGTATTTGCCATACCCGCTCTTCATAAATTTTTGAGCCAGCACTTGTAGCTGGTCTTTATTTATAAATCCCATGCGGTAAGCTATTTCTTCTATGCAGCCTACCTTCAGGCCCTGGCGCTTTTCTATTACTTCAATAAACTGGCCGGCTTCCTGCAGCGATTCAAAGGTACCGGTATCCAGCCATGCTGTACCCCGGTTCAGTACACCTACTTCCAGTTTGCCACGTTCCAGGTAGGTTTTGTTTACATCCGTAATTTCCAGCTCACCACGAGGCGAGGGCTTCATATTCTTAGCTATAGATACTACTTCATTATCGTAGAAATACAATCCCGGTACAGCATAGTTTGATTTAGGCTGCGTAGGTTTTTCCTCTATGCTTAATACTTTAAAATCCTTATCAAATTCTACCACGCCATACCTTTCGGGATCGTGTACCTGGTAGGCAAAAACCACGGCACCGTTAGGGTTTACTTTATTTCTCAACAAGGTGCCCATACCTGAGCCATAGAAGATGTTATCGCCTAACACAAGCGCTACAGAATCGTTGCCGATAAACTCTTCGCCCAATATAAATGCTTGCGCCAGCCCGTCAGGACTGGGTTGCACTACATATTCAAAACGGCAACCTACCTGGCTACCATCGCCTAGCAGCTTTTTAAAACCAGCCTGGTCTTCAGGAGTGGTAATAATTAGTATCTCACGAATACCGGCAAGCATTAGGGTAGACAAGGGATAGTAAATCATCGGCTTGTCATACACCGGCATCAGTTGTTTACTAACAGCTATAGTGAGCGGGTAAAGGCGTGTGCCCGAACCTCCTGCAAGGACGATTCCTTTCATTAGTGCGCGTATTGTGTGTTGTAATAGTTTTGATAATCACCGCTGGTAACATGATTCAGCCATTCTTCATTAGCAAGATACCAGTCGATGGTTTTTGCCAGGCCTTCTTCAAATGTTACCGATGGTTCCCATCCCAGCTCGGTCTTTATCTTCGTAGCATCTATAGCATAACGTCTGTCGTGGCCCGGACGGTCTTTGATATAAGTAATCAGCTGCGCTGATGTGCCGGGTTCGTGCCCCAGTTTTTCATCCATCTTCTCACACAGCAGCTTCACCAGCTCTATATTCTGCCATTCGTTGAAACCACCTATGTTGTAGGTTTCTCCGTTCTTCCCATTGTGAAACACCGTATCTATAGCACGGGCATGGTCTATTACGTATAGCCAGTCACGGGTGTATTTACCATCGCCATATACAGGCAACGATTTATTGTTGCGGATGTTATTTATAAATAATGGTATCAGCTTTTCAGGGAAGTGATTGGGGCCATAGTTATTAGAGCAATTTGTCAAAACAAACGGCAACCCATAAGTATTACCATAAGCACGTACTAAGTGATCTGAAGCTGCTTTAGAGGCAGAGTAGGGTGATTGCGGATCGTAAGGGGTTGTTTCCAGGAAGAAGCCTGTTTCGCCTAAAGACCCATATACTTCATCTGTTGATACATGGTAAAAGCGTTTACCTTCAAAGCCATCCTTCCATATTTCACGGGCAGCATTCAGGAGGTTTGCCGTACCCATTACGTTGGTCTGTATAAATGCATTGGGATTGCTGATAGAGCGGTCTACATGGCTTTCTGCCGCCAGGTGTATGATGCCATCCGGTTGATATTGTGCAAACACCTCGTTGATATGTTGCGCATCCGTAATATCAGCCTTTACAAATGTGTAATTAGGTGCATCCTCTATGTCCTTCAGGTTTTCAAGATTGCCGGCATAAGTGAGTGCATCCAGGTTGATGATCTTATAATCAGGGTACTTGGTTACAAATAACCTGACCACATGCGAACCGATAAAACCCGCACCTCCTGTTATAATTATAGTTTTTACCATGCGATCTTTGAAATATGCGTGCGAAATTAATTAAATAAATAGTAAAGAGCCTTACAAATCATTGCATTTAGCAAGTCATTTGCAAAGCTCTTTTAACGTAGCGGTGCTACGGTTTATTTCAGTTCGAAAGATTCGATGAATTTGGTAGTGAAGTTCCCGTTTCTGAAATCTTCATTACGCATCAGTTGCTGGTGGAATGGAATCGTGGTTTTTACACCTTCAATCACATATTCACTCAGGGCACGCTCCATCGTATCCAGTGCTTCCTCGCGTGTTTGTGCTACAGCTATCAGCTTAGCCACCATAGAATCGTAATACGGAGGTATGGTATAACCAGCATAAATATGAGAATCGACCCTTACGCCATGGCCACCCGGTGTATGCAGTACGGTAATCCTTCCCGGGCTGGGGCGGAAATCGTTATACGGGTCTTCTGCGTTGATGCGGCATTCAATAGCGTGCATTTCCGGTATGTAATCTTTACCGCTGATAGGTATACCCGCAGCTATTTTAATCTGTTCCTTTATCAGGTCGTAGTTGATAACTTCTTCCGTTACGCAGTGTTCTACCTGTATACGGGTATTCATTTCCATAAAGTAGAAGTTGCGGTGCTTATCTACCAGGAATTCTATAGTACCCACACTTTCATAATTAATGGCAGCGGCTGCTTTTTTAGCAGCTTCACCCATTTTATGGCGCAGTTCGGGTGTCATGAAAGGAGACGGCGATTCTTCAACCAGTTTCTGATGACGGCGCTGTATAGAACAGTCGCGCTCGCCCAAGTGGCAAACAGTGCCATATTGGTCGCCGGCTATCTGTATCTCTATATGGCGTGGTTCTTCCACAAACTTCTCCATATAGATACCATCGTTCTTAAACGCTGCACCAGCCTCCGCTTTAGCCGTATTATAAGCACGCTCTATCTCTTCTTCTGCCCATACTACACGCATACCTTTACCACCGCCACCGGCAGTAGCTTTCAGTATAACAGGATAGCCCATATCATTTGCTAATTTCTTAGCTTCTTCCAGGCTTTCTAACAGTCCGTCAGAACCCGGAATTACAGGTACGCCAGCCTTTATCATAGTTTCCTTCGCGGTCATTTTATCGCCCATAGAGCGTATCATTTCCGGCGTCGGGCCAATGAATTTTATACCATATTTGGCACATATTTCAGAGAAACCTGCATTTTCAGCCAGAAAACCATAGCCCGGATGTATAGCATCTGCATTGGTAATTTCTGCAGCGGCCATTATGTGGGGGATATTTAGGTAAGAGTCTGAGCTTTGGGGTTTGCCTATACATACCGCTTCATCAGCAAAGCGTACGTGCAGGCTATCTTTATCTGCCGTAGAGTAAACGGCCACCGTTTTGATACCCATCTCGCGGCATGTACGTATCACGCGCAAGGCTATTTCTCCACGGTTTGCTATTAGTATTTTTTTAAACATCTTTTTCTTGTTAAATGTTTTGTGATTACCCTACGTTCATAACTAATAATAGTTATATAAAAACGTTGTATAAACGAAATGGCTCAATCCTTGGTTGAGTATTGAGCCATCAAGCTTTTATTATAAGTTACGCAGGTTCTACCAGGAACAGCGGTTGATCGTATTCTACAGGTGAAGCGTCGTCTATCAGCACTTTAACTATCTTACCACTCACTTCACTTTCTATTTCGTTGAACAGCTTCATAGCCTCAACTATGCACAATACCTGTCCTTGTTTAATGTCATCACCAACATTTACAAAAGAAGGCTTATCCGGCGATGGGCTACGGTAAAATGTACCAATCATGGGAGACTTTATAGTAATCAGGTTGCCATTGTCGCTTGCAGCAGGCTGAGCCGGAGCTGCTGGTGCAGCAGCAGGAATAGCTACAGGTGCAGCAGCCTGCGGCAATACCTGCTGAATAGCAGGGCTAGGTGCCTGTATAGCAACAAACTGTGTTTCGCTAACGGTTTGAGCCTGTTTGATAGTGATTTTGAATTCACCTTCTTCAATGCTCAATTCGCTGATGTTTGACTTATTAATAGCCTTTATCAACTCTTGTATCTGTTTGAATTCCATTGCGGATATCTTTAAAGATTTGAATGTATGGGTAAGTGAAAAACGGAATACTATCCTTTTACGCGCTCTATATAAGCACCTGTTTTGGTATCTATCCTTATTAGTTCATTTTCGTCAACAAACAAAGGAACCATAACGGTAGCACCGGTTTCAACAGTAGCGGGTTTCAGGGTACGGGTAGCGGTATCGCCTTTAAGACCCGGCTCCGAATAGGTAACCATCAGCACTACGTTTGGCGGTAGTTCCACGCTCATAGGCTGTTCTGTTTCTGTATTTACCAGTATAAAGCACTCCTGGCCATCTTTGTACAGCTCCGGACGCTCTATCTGGTTTTCAGGCAGTGACAGTTGTTCAAAAGTATTCGTGTCCATAAAGTTGAAACCACTATCATCTTTATAGAGAAATTGATAAGGGCGGCGTTCTACACGTACAGGGTAAATGTTATCGCCAGAGTTCCAAGTATGCTCGATAGAACGTGTATTATCAACGCCTTTCAGTTTTGCCCAAACTTTAGCTGCTGCACGTGCTGTTTTGTTTTGTCCGAATTCTACTATTGAATACAGGCTGCCATCCAATTTGATGATCATACCGTTTCTGATGTCTGCTGTTGTAGCCATAAATGTTTTTTAGTACGGATTGCAAAAGTAATGCAGGAAAGCCAAAAAAGAAAGATTTTAAAAATGAAGCAAAGTGTAAAGAAAATGAGTGAAATAGAGCATTTTTTATACAAAAACACCCTAAATCGGACAATTTCTTTTATATCTTCTTGTTTTTTGACTAAGACACCACACCATTAAGCACCATTTTTTCTACCGGGTTGTTACCGTAATCGTATGGTATATAGGCGGGTGAAGGCATTGGTTTGGTTATAATAAGATTGGCTTTTTTACCCACTGCTATGCTACCTATCTCATCTGTAAGTTCCAAAGCCGCGGCACCATTTA
>CAMLKS010000168.1 GCA_946480675.1 uncultured Bacteroidota bacterium | reverse complement strand
TGTGCCCTTGCTTCGGGCGATGCATGCTGCGCATTTGCTGTAAATGTCATTACCGTCAGCATCAGCGCAGGTATCCATAATTTTGCCATTCTGTTCATCATCTGTTGTTTATAAAAGATTAGATGTATGAAGAATGAAAAGGTTTAAAAGCCTGAAAAAAAATTACAGCCCTTCTTCTATCAGCTGTTTATTCAGCATAGCCCCTGCCGATGTGCCCGAAGCAATTGCCACACTCAATGCACGAAACATATTGACAGCATCGCCGGCAGCATATATGCCATCTACCGTAGTGCGCCCCATCATATCGGTCTTTATCAGCCCCATTTCATTATGCTCGCAGCCCATAGCTTCCGGCAGCTTGCAGTGTTGCTGCCGTGGAAACTGTGCATAAGCCACCGCCACCTTCAGCTCCATGCCGTCTTTAAACACGATGGCTTGAAGTTGCCCGTCTTTCTGCTGCAGCGATGCGATGTCCGTTTCTATTATCGAAATATTCTTTGCCAGCAATTTATCTGTTGTATCCTGCGGCAGTTGCACACCATCTGTACAAACCGTTAGCCCGCCGGCCCAATGGTTTAGCATATTGGCAAACTCATAGGTATGCTCATTATTCACAATCACTGCCGTTGGTTGCTTACGCACTTCGTAGCCATGGCAATAAGGGCAGTGTATCAGGGTTTTACCCCAACATTCTTTTACACCCGGTATATCGGGCAGCACATCGCGCACACCGGTAGCAAACAGCAGCCGCTTAGCCACATGTGTCTGGCCCAGCAGCGTGCGCACCTCAAACCCTTCCGCTTTCTTAGTGGCTTCTATCACCGTATCGGTATCTATCTGCACAGTGGGGTATGCCAGCACTTGTTGCAGCGCTGCCTCACGCACTGCACCGGGTGTGGCTCCATCGTGGGTTATAAAGTTGTGAGAATGGGGTGTAAAGCGGTTGCAGGGCAGGCCGCTGTCTATTATCAACGTGTGGCGCATGCTGCGCCCCAGCGCCATGGCTGCCGAAAGGCCTGCATAACTGCCGCCTATAATGATTACATCGTACATAATGGTATTTTTATGAGTGGTTTTATTGCTTGTCCATGCTTTGAATGGTGTAGCTGCAAATACGGCCAGTGCCGATACCTGTTTTACAAATGTGCGCCTTGATGGTTTCATATATATTTTCAATTTGGCAGGCTGTCGCTTTTAATGCAACTTTGTTGCAATAATAAGGATTAATATCTAATGCGACAAAATCGCAATAATTGATATGGCATTAAAAAGAAGAAATACAGAGATAAAGGAAGGCATACTGCACATACTTACCGGCAGCAAAGCAGCCCTTAGCCAAACGGATGTAGAGGAACAGCTAAACGTGCCTGCCGACCGGGCTACCATCTTCCGCACGCTTAACCGCTTTGTAGAAGATGGCATTGCACACCGCATTGTGTCTGAGGAAGGGAAGAGCTATTTCGCTGTGTGCACGGGCAATTGTGCTTCCGGCCACCATCACGATGCACATTATCATTTTCATTGCCTGGAATGCCGCAAGATGGAGTGCATGAAAGACGAGATACAGGTAAAACTGCCGAAAGGCTATAAACTGATGCAGGCCAATGTAGTGCTCACAGGCATCTGCGCCGCCTGCCGCTAATTTTTTTCTTCCAACCTGTGATTTTTTAAAACCCTGCGCTACTAACAGATGTATAAATGAAACCGCAGGAACAGGAATTTACCACACTGATACAGCAGCACGAACGGCTGGTATATAAGGTTTGCAGCCTGTATGCCGCCGATGCGGAAGACCTGAAAGACCTCTTCCAGGAAATCGTATTGCAGGCGTGGAGCGGCTATACCAGGTTTCGCAACGAGAGCGCTATCAGCACCTGGCTATACCGTGTAGCCCTCAATACGGCCATCACCCACAAACGCAAAAAGAGCCGCCAGCTGGGCACACCGGTGGCCGATATGCAACTGCTGCATGTGGCCGATGCATCGTCGCAGGCCTATGCCGAAGAGTATGCCATACTGCAAAAGCTGGTAGGCAGCCTGCCCTCACTGGAAAAGGCCTTGATACTGCTCTACTTTGAAGACCGCAGTTACCAGGAAATAGCCGATATCATGGGTATCAGTGTAAGCAATGTAGGCACGCGCCTGGGCCGCATTAAAGAGAAGCTGAAAAAACAGGCACAACCATTTATTACACAGTAAAAACTTTTTAAAAATGGACTTGGAAGAAATGAAAGCCATGTGGCAGCAACAGGATAAGCTGCTGCAGGAAAATAAAATGCTGAATGAAAAGCTGGTGACACACCTGCTGCAAAACAAATCGGGCAATGCGGTAACACGCATGCTGAATGCAGAATACTTTGGTGCAGCGCTTTGCGGTATATTAACACTGTTCCTGATATTACGACCCGGCGTGGTAACAGTGAGCGTACTGCTGGCCATATCCTACATCTTATCCCTGGCATTCATAGTAGCCAGCCTCGTGCTATCGTTCTATAAAATAAAAATGCTGCGCGCTATAGACTTTACCCGGAACAGTGTAGCCACCACAGCCGAGCAGGTAAATAAGTTTCGCCTCTTCATCAATAAAGAACGGGTTGCAGGCCTGCTGATGATGCCTGTATTATTAATAACCTTTATGGCTGTAGTCACTTACTACGTAGATGGACAGGATATGTACCAACACTTTACCTACGGCATATGGCGCCTGGCCATTGCATGCCCTGTAGCTATAGCAGGCGCGCTGATACTATACCGTACTTTATATTTCAACAATATCAAAGAGATAAATGCCAACCTGGAAGAAGTAAAGCATTTCAAAAACGAACATTAGCGCACAAATACCATATGGTTGCGCTGTTCGGTACACAGGTGTGTTTTATCGGGGTGGATGCGGTGCTTGCGGTTTGGGTTGTTATACATGAAGGTAAACTGGTATTGCTGCTTCCGCTCCATCTCGTATTCAAAAAAAGGATCATCGGCAAAGCGAAACTCATATACCTCGCCCGGGCTTAGCGGCACAAATTCAGGATAGTCGAACCGCTTGATGAAATCTACTTTCCTGATCCGCTTCACCGGGCGACCAAACACATTGGCCACCGTAAACCGGAAACTGCCCGAGTGTACATACACCATGTCTTTACAGTTGTTCTTGAAGATAAAAGTATAGTTCACATAGTCTTCAAAGTTTACTGAGTCCTGCGCTTTCAGTTGCATATCCACACATTTACAGCTGCCCGTTTCTTTTACTATTATCATCCGCGTGGTGTCTATGCCTTTGCGCTTGTTTTTACCCATAAAGATGGTGGTATCGCGCGGCACGGGTTGTGCCAGCAGTTCTTCTTCCGTCAGCTTTTTCTTGGGCCTTACGGTATCATATACTATCGGCAGTGTTTTCAGTTTTTTGCCCAGGCTGTCTTTCATCGATTTCTGGGTAGATATGACGGTGTCTTTCGTTTTGTATAGTGGCACCAGCTCGCCCTGCTTCTTTTGTTCTTTGGCAGGTATGCGTTCGTAAATGATGTTGGGCGTATCCTTGGCTTGTTCCGGCTGCTTTACCGTAGCCTTTGCAGGTGGTATAGACTTTTTCTTCTTTTGCGCCCATGCAGATGCCGGTGCTGCCATTACCAGCACCATACACCATATCCATATCAACCTTCCTATCCTCAACGCTTGGTTCCCGGTGCCGTTTTAGATTCGCAAATAGAGTACACGGCGTTGGGGAGTTCGGTATCGAAATTGAAGAATTGTTTTTCCTTGCCATCCAGGCGTTCTACTTCCAGGTAATCACCTACTTCCATAGGTGGCGCGGCAAGACCCTGAAAGCTGTTTACATAATATTTTACACGGCACAGGCGGGTATTGATGAATATTTTATTGCGGTAGGTATCTTCCTTTTTAGGCACCATTATTTCGCCCGGCACCTTTACCCCGTTAGCACTATAAGTAAATCCATAAAGGGTGTAATATTCCAGTATGGCAGTATCGCGCCCGGTAATATCCAGTTTTATAAGGCTATCCAGCGGTATTTTCGCCGGCTCATCATCTGCAAGGAAGTCCTGCGCTTTTACAGCAGCAGACAATAGCATACATACAAACAGCAGGCTGCAACGTATAGAGATTTGCAAAAACGTATGGTTTAGTAACTCTAAATATAAGGCATGTAAACCAAATAGCAGTACTGCCAGTTAACCTATTGGGCACCAAGGCGTTTTAGCCCTTCTTTGGGCAATATATAATCTTCGGCAAACACCAATGCCTGTTTATAATCGGCTATGGCTTCCTGCTTTTTGCCCATTAGTTCGTAACACAGGCCACGGTTATAATACCCTTCGGCATTGGTCTGGTCCAGCTTGGTAATGATATCATACTGGCGCAGTGCTTTATCCAGCGAGTCTTGCTGCATCAGTATATACCCGGTGTTCAGGTAGGCATCCAGGTAGTTGCGGTTGTGCAGCAGCGCATTGCGGTATTCCGCTTTGGCCAGCTCATACTCTTTCTTATCCTGGTAAAAAACACCCCGTGCAAAGAGCGGGTACACATCGGTCGTATCCAGCTTAAAGGCATTGTTGTAATAGGTAAGGGCTATTGCATCACCCTTCAGCGCATAGGCCTGTCCCAACTGCACCATCGCATCTTTATAATCGGGCGCTACCTGTATAGCCGTCTGAAAGCTGGATATAGCTTTGGCCGTATCCTTCAGGTCTTTGTATATCATCCCTTTCAGGAAGTAGGCTTCGGGGTTATATACATCCTGCCTCAGCACCGTATTGATATGGGTGAAGGCGGTAGTGTATTGTTTGATGTACACAAACAGCTTGGCCAGTTTCAATTGCGCTTTCACATCCTTAGGGTTCAGTTTCAGCGCCTTTTCAAACCATACCGTACTGCCGCTGATATCTTTATGTTCAAACATCAGCTCGCCTATAGCACTAAAATATTCAGCCTTGCTGCTATCCAGCGATACGGCTTTCTTAAAGTCGTTCAGCGCCAATGAATCCTCTTCTATTTTATGCAGCAATACGCCACGCTCATAATACAGCGCAGCATTGTCCGGGTCGTTACTTATTTTGCCCGTCACTTCCTGCAGCTTGGGGTTAGCACCAAATACAGGGTCGCTGCTTGCTTTGCCATTCTTATTATCGCTGCACGCAGCAAAGCCTATGGCCAGCGCACATATTAAAAACAAGCATTTATTAGCTACACGTTTCATGCGGCAAACTTATCAATTAGGAAACCAAATTTCAAAAAACAGGGCTTAGTATCGCTCCCTGCCGGCAAAACGGTAATATATTATGACATAAAAGCTGGGGTTTAGCATATGCCCGCTTAGTTTCGGGTTCAGCTTGTAATGGTTATAGTTCTCATCTACCACATCCATGCGGGTGGTGGTTTGCCTTTCGGAATAATAACTGTATAGCACCTGCCCCCCTATACCTACTGCCAGTGGCATTTCGGCAGATATAGGCATCCTGTACTCTGCATTGATGGCTATATTGGGGGTTACGGCCTTTATATATTCACTGGAATCAGTGAGCACTTGCAGGTTGTTCAGGTTGGCCTTGTTGAAATCCATCTTTGTGCCTTGCATATAGGTAGCACCTATGCCCAGGCCATAATACCATTCCCTGTTATTAGCTACCTGCTTGCGCACCCTTCCATATACCATAGCATTGATGGTGGTAAATTTCATATTCAGCACCCTGTCGGTATTGCCCAGTTTGGTTACGGGCAAGGTATAGGGCATCACCTGCAGGCTCAGGGTTGGCACAAAGGTACCATTGGGCGGCAGGTAGGTAAAGTGCACCCGTGCACCGGGGCTGCCTGTAGAATGGTTGTAACTCCCCACATCCTTATTATACAGCATCGGGAACCCAAATTCCCCTCCCGCACCTATATCTACCTGTGCATGGGTGGCAAGGGGCAGGCACAGCAACATC
>CAMLKS010000167.1 GCA_946480675.1 uncultured Bacteroidota bacterium | reverse complement strand
TGGTGCGGTAGCTCAGTCGGTAGAGCAAAGGACTGAAAATCCTTGTGTCGCCGGTTCGATCCCGGCCCACACCACCACCAAAAGAAAAGCAGTTATGATTCATCATAACTGCTTTTTACTTTCTGCTATTCCCGATTTACATCTCCATTCTAATTGTATTTCCCGGTTTGCTACTGTGTCGCAAATCGTCCAAGTCTTTCAGTTCCAAAGTTGTACCACCCCATGTTTCAATGCGAGGCCACTTCCATGCATAATGGATAATCAGCCCAAGAAGAACAACCTCTATAATTGCGCCCAATACCATGTGTACCCAAGCCACTCCTGCCAGATTAAACAGCACAAGGGGGATATTCACTACTGCAATAATGATGTTCGTTAGACGATTTACTCTGGCAGGCAGTGCAACAGATAGAAAAATCATCAGGGCAGGCATTGTCACTACAACGAGTGCTGCGGTAATAAAACCTTGCGTAATATTAAACACAAACACTCTGCCCATCCTGATATCCTCTATCATGCCCGGCATATATAAGTGAAAATAGTCAATATAGATAATGAGAAACATTAAGCTCGCCCACAGGGCAGCGAGCTTAAGCTTCACATTCACTTTGATGTCTTCAAATGAGGTTTGTGTATTCATAAATTGTTAATTGAAATTGTATCCGAAATGAAGCCCCGGTTCTGGTGTCCATTTGGGCCACTTGTCATCTTTTTCTTTAAATCCTGCAGGCATTTCAGTGAAATAAGGGCGACCGGCAATACCAATTGATGGTTCTATAAAAAATCTATCCTTCAAGAGTTTAATGTGATAGCCAACTCGATTCGTATTGAATATGATGAACCCATTATCCAACTTATCACCGTTTTCTTTCTTAAATGTTTGCCACATAGGCATTACGTGTACTGCTACATAAAGACCTTTCCACAGGTACCTTTGATAGGCCAGGCCAATTCCATATTCCCGTATATAGCCTGAAAATTTCTCCTCAGGTTTTCCGTATGACTTATTGTAAAACGGGTTGATGCCTAGTGGCCAGGCATGTTTCCAGGTTATTAGTTCAAGAGAAACAACATCTTTTCCGGTAATGCGATAACCTATATTGAGCTGACCAAAACCCGGTGGATTGGTAGATGAAAAATTACCCAATAAAAACAAAGTGCTACCTACGAAACACTTTTTATAAGTGCTGTCTGTCTTAGCGTATTGGGCTTTGAGGTGAAGCGTACTCGTCATCATTAAGGCAAAACCAATCAGGAAAATTTTCTTTTGCATATCAATTATATTTTTAGCTGATGCTGCAAAAGTAGATGGGCGAGATGCCACAGGTTCTTCACTTAAGTTAAGAAATGAACCTTCCTCTTTATTTTTTTTGTGTAATCCTTGCTCTTAACCTGCTTAAGGATTCTGGTTTGATACCTAAGTAGCTTGCTAATTGATACTGCGGCACGCGTTGGATAAGGTCCGGCCTTTTTTGAAGCAAGTTCATGTATCGTTGTTCTGGTGAAGAAGTTTTAAACGCATCAAAGTCTATCCGTTGTTTAGCCAAAAGTTCCTCGGATAATACTTTGCACATGGCATCAAACTTTGGAAACTTACTATTTACTTCTACTTCCATATCAGAATTGGAAACCGTAAGTATCGTATCTTCTACACAACCTATATAATATTCAGATGGCGTTTTGCTTATTACACAAGGTGGGGTCAAAGCATCCATTTCTGTATAAAAAGCGGTAGTTTTTTCTTCACTATCTACCAAATAGTATGTGCGGATGCAGCCTTGAAGAACAAAGTAGCTGTCTTTCGATTTTTGCCCTTCTTTCAGCAATACGGTCCCTTTCTTAACAGAGCGGAATATATCTAAAGATAGTATGGCGTTCTTCTCATCATCTGTAAGCGAGATGTATTTTGATATAAAGTCAAAGAGTAAATCCTGCATTGTTCATCTGTTATTGCGGCTCATTATATGGCCACCAACTTACTATTAACGCAAATATAGCTCAATAACCTTCTTATCATCTAATACCGTCCTTTTAAAACGGCTTACATATCTTTCATAACACATTATGCCCGGTAAGCCGAGGGCGTGATGCTGGTTTGCTTCTTAAAGAAATGATTGAAGTTGGCTGGCTCTTCAAAACCCAGGCAATAACTTATTTCAGATATATTCCAGTCTGTATGTTTCAGCAAGGCTTTAGCTTCTGTTACCAATCGTTCGCTGATATGGTCGGTAGTCGTTTTCCCCGTAGTGGCTTTTATAGCCCTGTTCAGGTGGTTCACATGCACATTCAGTTGCTGTGCAAAATCTTTGGCACTGCGTAGGGTAAACTGCTGTGAAACATCTTCTATAGGAAATTGCCTTTCCAGCAATTCTGTAAATACAGATGTGATGCGGGTATTGGCATCAATATGCGCATACAGGTTTTCCGATGGTTGTATTTTCAGGGCGTAGTGTATCATCTCCATGATGTAGTTCCGTATCAGGTCATACTTATATCTGTAGTCAGAATTGATCTCCGTAAGCATCTTTTCAAATATGTAGCTTACGTCTTTATCCTGTTCTTCGTTAAAAGTATATGCGGGCTTCCCTCCGGGTGCATACATGGGTAGCTCCCGCAGGCTGCCCCTTATATGCTCGCTGAAAAAGCCCTCTCTGAAAATGCAGAAATAACCGGTAGTGTTATCACTAAGTCGTTCAAAGGTGTAAGGTATCAGGGGATTAAAAAAAAGCAATGCCGTGCCTTTTACCTCCAGGCTTTTATCAGCATAATGGTATACATGATGTCCCCGTACCAGCAATATTTTATAATATTCCCTGCGCGCATATTTCATAGGCCTCGATGTTTCATTGGAATAGTCCATCTTGAAAACATTAAAGTGCCCTACATCACCGCTCAATACAGGTATGTTATTAAACTTATTCTTGTAAAAATCCTCAATGGTTTCTGTTACCGGCATTGCTACGTTGTTTTATCAGGCCTGGCGGTCGGCACCTTGCCTTTCTATCATCCAGGCGGGATATTCAGGCGCCAGCTTACTTACATCATCTAATTTCGTCAATTCCTCTGAATTCAGGCGCACTTCAATAGCCTTCAAATTATCATCCAGTTGTGCCGTATTCTTGGCACCAATTATTACCGATGTTACGACCGGTTGATGCAGCAACCATGCCAGTGCTATCTGCGCTACCGATACATCTTTCGTTGCTGCTATCTCCGCCATCACATCTACTATATCAAAAGCTTTGTTCTTATTCACCGGCGGAAAATCAAAATTCATCCTGCGTCCTTCTGTCGTCTCAGCTTGCCTGCTATACTTACCACTTAGCAACCCGCCTGCCAGTGGGCTCCATACCATCAGCCCCAGCTTCTGGTCCTTCAGCATCGGGACAATTTCCCTTTCCAGGTCTCTGCCCGCTATGGTATAATATGCCTGTAGCGAAACAAACTTCGCGTAACCCTTCAACTCTGAAATGCCTAATGCTTTCATTATTTGCCATGCAGCATGGTTACTGCACCCTATATATCGCACCTTGCCATTGTTTACAAGCGTATCCAGCGCATGCAGCACTTCTTCCATGGGTGTCTGCGGGTCAAAACCGTGTATCTGGTACAGGTCAATATAATCCGTTTGCAGGCGTTTCAGGCTTTCATCTACCTGTTGCAAAATATGCTTCCGCGATAAACCGGTATCGTTAGGCCCTTTGCCCATAGCACCACGTACTTTGGTAGCTATAACCAGTTCATCCCTGTCAATGCCCAGTTGCCTGATGGCCGTGCCCGTCATTTGCTCGCTCAATCCTTCACTATATACATTGGCCGTATCTATAAAGTTGATACCTGCATCTACCGATTGCTTTACTATTGCATTCACTTCCTCCTGCGGCAAAGTACCTATGGCCGTCCATATGCCCCTACCACCAAAAGTCATGGTCCCCAGGCACAATTCTGATACTTTCAATCCTGTGTTGCCTAATAATTTGTATTTCATCTGTTTTAGTTGTTAAGATTTACAAGGCAAAACTACTGCCATACCCACGCTCCTCATTTGCTACATTCAATCCAAAACTTGTGAAATTCAAACAATTTAACGGTGCAGAAAAAGATGGCAAAAATCAGTTATTACTGTGACAACCATCACCAACGCGGCTAAAGCCATAGCTTAATTTGCAGAAAATACATTGAAATGAAAGAGCACTATTATGATGTAACAGTAGAGTGGCTGCAGGATAGAAAAGGGATAGCAAGCAGTACCGTTCTGGATAATACAATAGAGGTAGTTACGCCTCCCGAATTCAAGGGCGGCATTAGCGGCCAATGGTCGCCGGAACACTTATTTACGGCTGCTGTCAACAGCTGCCTTATGACTACATTCCTGGCAATAGCAGAAAATTCAAACCTCCATTTCTCAGCTTTCACTTCAAAAGCAGCCGGAAAACTGGAACTGGTTGACGGTAAATACCTGATGACAGAAATAATCCTGAAACCGGAAGTAACGATTGTTGCCGAAGAAGATACCGAAAAAGCGCTGCGCATTTTGAATAAATCAGAAGCCGCATGCCTGATATCCAATTCGATAAAATCGAAGGTGACAATGATACCCGTGATACATATTGCTGCTTCAGCAGAAAGTTAGGCCTAATAAAAAGGGATGGCCTTTGCCATCCCTTTTTATTAGTAATATTCCGGTGATGCTTATTGCACCTTTGTTGTTTTCAACACTTGGGTGCGGCCATTCACTTGTACTTGTATAGCATAGTTGCCTGCAGGCATGTTTGCACCTATAGTGCTCAGGTAGCTATTAGCATTGCGCATGTCACCTTCAAAAGTGCCATATGTTTTGCCATCTACACCTGTTATTACAATGCTGCCTTTTTCATTTTGTATGTCAGCAGGTATCTGAAGCTCAAATGTGCTTACATACGGGTTAGGATACAATGTAATGTTCATACCGGCATTGCGTGCTGCAAAAGCTTTTTTATGGTCTTCGTCATTATTGCAGGTAAAAACAGGCGTTGCACCTTTAAACTGTGAATTATTCCATGCATGGTATTTATGTTGCATCCTGTAACCTACACCATTAACGTATTGAGGGAATATGGTGTACAGGTAATCGGTAGCATCATTTTGCTTGCTGAATGACAGGTACGGCGTACCGGATGTAAGTGTCGTGTTATTAGGCACGGTCAGGTAATCAACCGGTGTTACGGGGCCATTGCCATCTTCTTTTATCTGCACAGCTATGTATGAAGCAGGATTGGTGGTTGCAGGGTCTATATATTGGCTTACCCAACCCACATACAGCGTACCTACGCCATAGATACAGTCATGATCATATGCCAGGAAGGGGTTATAATTCATAGATGAATTGATAGCTGCACTGCTTAATACAGAGTTGTCATTCACTACTACGGTTGTAGGTGTTGCGGTTGAGTGATAATCGATGAACCTTACAGAAATATCATAGTAGTTATCTGTATAGGTATAGGCCCAGTTTTCTACATCATAGTGGTCAGGGCAATCCAGGTTCACATTTACACCGCTCGATGGTGCCGCCAGGTTTGCGTCATTTACACTGGGGAAAATGGTGGTAGTACCTAACCCTATAGCCGTCCAGAAATCAAAAGACGATTCTATGATCACACCACTTACAGGGTGATAATACGCATAATGCACATTCAGCGTACCTGCCTGGGTACTGTGGCTAAAGGCACAGTCAGGGCGGGTATAGCCATTACTGCCCGATAAGGTCAATATACCGCTGGCGCTCAAACTACTACCGCCCAGCAATACAAT
Organism: uncultured Bacteroidota bacterium; assembly: GCA_946480675.1. Next base: position 169 of record CAMLKS010000167.1, on the reverse strand, counting down.
CGACTTAATAAATTTCTCTTGCCAGGTTATGGCTACCCCATACAGTTTATGAGAGTCCATACTGATGCGTGTATAGCTTGCCATGGTCGACAGCTGTTTGGTATACAAATAAGTCATACCGGTCAGGTTCAGGTCATACACATCAAAGAAGTGGCCCACCCCGTTCCGG
>CAMLKS010000166.1 GCA_946480675.1 uncultured Bacteroidota bacterium | reverse complement strand
TTACCGCCATAGATTACAGCGGGAACATCACCTTCAGAACGAACTTTGCGGGTAGCTTTTTTACCGTGTTCGCTTCTGCTTTTACCTTCGATTTTTACACTTTTCATTTTTAGTGTTTTGTTCTTTCAACACCGTGCGTATACCCGTCAAACATACGGACGTTGAAATGGTAGTTAATAATTAAGGTGTCGGCATTTGTGCCGGACAGGTTTTTTTGTTTAAACAGTCGTTATAATGAATAAGCTGATTGGCAATCAACCTATTTCTTATTATGAATAAATAAAGAGCTGATAGACTTGTTCTCAAATGTATTGCGGATGGCTACTGCAAATAGTTCTGCCGTTGGCAATACTTTTATTTTAGAACATTCACCTTTCAGCGGTATGGTATCGCACACTACCAGTTCTTCAAGCTCTGAATTCTGGATGTTTTCGTATGCTTTGCCGCTTAGCACCGGGTGTGTACAAAAGGCGCGTACAGACAATGCACCACGCTCTTTCAGTATTGCAGCCGATTTGCTGAGGGTGCCTGCCGTATCGCAGATGTCATCTATCAATACTACGTGCCTGCCGCTTACATCGCCTATCACCGTCATAGCAGCTACCTCATTGGCGCGTTTGCGTTGCTTATCACATATTACCATGTCCACCTCAAAATACTTGGCCACTTCGCGCACCCTATTGGTACTACCCACGTCGGGGGACGCAAAGATAAGGTTTTCCATCTTAAGTTTTTCGATATATGGGATAAATATTGCCGATGCGTCCAGGTGGTCTACCGGTATATCAAAGAAACCTTGTATTTGAGGAGCGTGCAGATCCATAGTCATTACACGGTCTGCCCCGGCAGTAGTCAGCAGGTTAGCCACCAGTTTCGATGCAATAGAAACCCTTGGTTTATCTTTTCTATCCTGGCGGGCAAAGCCAAAGTAAGGGATAACTGCTGTGATATAACCCGCAGAAGCGCGGCGTGCAGCATCTATCATCATCAACAGTTCCATCAGGTTGTCTGATGGGGCAAATGTTGACTGGACGAGGAAAACATAATCGCCGCGAATAGACTCCTGGTATACAGGTTGAAATTCGCCATCGCTAAACTTCTGTATGGTAAGACTACCTAACTTTTTACCAAAAGATTTAGCTATCTGCTCGGCCAGGTAAGTAGAACCGGTGCCTGAGAATATCTTTACGGAAGGCTGCATGAAATTTTTTTGGGAATTGGAGTGCAAAAATAATGAAACCACTCGGTTATCAAAGCAGAAATATTAACGAACACATAAAATAAACTTTTCAGGTAATTTTGAAAATATGATAATGTTCAATGGTGAAGCGGCATGAGCTTATAGAATGACGATGAAGTATTGATATAAGTATAACAAAAACACAGGTGGTTTAATGCAGGCAGCATCTTACCTTTGGAGCCTAACAAAAAACGACGTCTACATTTATGAAACGTAACGCTACTGCCGTATGGAACGGCTCCGGAAAAGAAGGGAATGGTACTTTGAGCACGCAAAGCACTGCACTGAACAATGCACAATATTCTTACAAAACAAGGTTTGAAGATGGTGTGGGTACTAATCCTGAAGAGTTGATGGCAGCAGCACATGCAGGCTGTTTCAGCATGAAGCTGGCATTTGTATTGGCCGGTGCAGGTTTCATAGCTGAAGAAATACATACAGACTGTGCTATTACATTGGATAACGGTGCCATCACCAAAAGTGAGCTGACGCTGAAAGCTAAAATACCGGGTATTACTCCTGAACAATTTCAGAAATGCGCTGCTGATGCAAAGGCAAATTGCCCGGTTTCTAAAGCATACAATTGCGAAATAACACTAGATGCTTCATTGGTTTAAGCTAAATCCAAACAGATATTTACAAAAAACCGTCACGACCGTGACGGTTTTTTTATATGGGAAGAACTATATATGCAATTGTAAAACAAGCGATAATAGTTTAAATAAAATAATTTAGAAAAAATGATGATATAAATCACTCGTAGCATCGGAAAACCATCCGATATTGCGCTCCAAATCCCCTCTTGAATCGTATATGTATTACCGTTCTTTCGCCAGCATGAACATTGCTATAATAGGTAATGGGCGCATTAATGAATCGTTGGCAATAGGCCTGGCAGCATCAGGCCACCACGTATGGGTAGGCAGCACTAAGGATGCTATGGACTACAATAATTTCCTCTACAACTTTTACGATATTCAGCATGTAAGCATAGAAGACGCAGCGGCAGCCTGCGATATCATCTTTATTGCTACAGAGGAAAGTGAAGTAAGGGAAATAGCTTACCGGATAGATGATGTAAAGCAGAAAGTAGTGATAGACTGCACCAGCTTTTATGAAACAACAGGGCCGACCAGTAATACATTGAGTGCTATAAAAGCTATTACAGGCTCGCAACGCATTGTAAAGTGTTATAGCTGTAATGGCTGTGAAACATTTTCCAGTCCGCTAGTAAGGAAGGATGCTATGGATATCTTCCTGGCGGGTGATGATGTGCGCAGCAAACAGATAGCAAAGGTGATGTTTGACAACCTTGGTTTTAACGAATGTTACGACTTTGGGGGAGAAGATATGGTACCTAAGCTGGATGCAATGACAGCATCGTGGCACAACCTGGGCCTTGATAAAATACCAGGAACAGCTATACAACTGGCGCTTATCAGGAAATAGTTACTCCCAACCATTTGCCAGCACATCGGCAATGTGCATTGTTTGGATCGGCAGGTTATTTTTGCTGATGTAACCCTGCATATGCATCATGCACGATACATCGGTCGTTATCATATACTGAGCGCCGGTTTCCAATGCACTTTGCACTTTGGTTTGTGCCATACCAAGTGATATAGGCTCATACTTTACAGCAAAGGTTCCACCGAAGCCACAGCAGGTTTCGCATTCCTTCATTTCTACCAGCTCCAACCCTTTTACATTTTGTAATAGCCGGCGTGGCCCTGCTTTGATGCTGCATTCGCGTAAGGCACCGCAGGCATCGTGGTACGTAGCTCTACCCGGCATCACAGCGCCTACGTCATCTATCTTTAGCACATCGGTAAGAAACTCTGTGAATTCGTACATGTTACTGCGCACCTTATTGCTTAGCAGGTGCTCGGCGCTGTTTTCCAGCATCTTGCTGTAATAGTTCCGTACAAAGCCTGTGCAGGAGCCGCTGGGGCCAACAATATAGCCATCTCCATCAAAATCGTGCAGAAACTTTTTAGCTACAGCCTTTGCATCATCCCAATAACCGGCATTAAAGGCAGGCTGTCCGCAGCAGGTTTGCTTGCTGTTATAGCTTACCTCGCAGCCCAGCTTTTCCAAAACTTTTACCATGTTCATACCTGTTTGCGGGTACAACTGATCTACAAAGCAGGGAATGAAAAGCTGAACTTTAGGCATTGCAGGAGGAAGATTTGCAGCTAATATAATTAATTTGATGCATGCTTTAAATTGCGGCTGTTCTGTATCATTTTCAGGGCAGCAATGGCAGCTTCTTCGCCTTTGTGGCCATGTATGCCACCCAGTCTTTCCCAGGCTTGTGCCTCATTTTCCAATGTCAGTACACCAAATATAACGGGGATAGGCAGTGTCAGGTTAAGTTGCGTGATGCCCTCTGTTACCGCTTTGCATACATAATCGAAATGCGGGGTGCCGCCGCGTATCACGGTGCCGAATGCGATGATAGCTTCAGGAGCGTTTTCTTTATTATGATAATGTTCCCATACCTGTTTGCAGGCAAAAGGAATCTCGAAAGCACCGGGTACGATGGTTTTATGTACGATGTGCGTATGAAACTGTTTTGCCACTTTTTCGCAACCATTCACCAACTCGTTGATGATAGGCTCATTCCATTCAGTATATATAATGGCTACACGTGGTGTCTGTAATGTGCTCAGGGCGCTGGTATTGAGCAGGGAGGTACTATTAGATGATTGTGCCATAAAAAGAAAATCCCCTTTTTGCCCATAAAGGTAAAAAGGGGAGGTTAAAAAGAGTTAGATATTAATCGTGTTCGCCAAGACGCCCCAGGTATTTTTCAATATCGCGGGCTTGCATACTTTGTGGATACTCGTCTTTTACTTGCTGATAGTATTTTTTAGCAGCAGCTGTATTGTTATTCAGTTCTTCTGCAAGGCCCAGGCGAAACAGGTATAATGGTGTCAGCATCATATCATCTTTGTTGCCTATGGCTTTTTCGTATGCGCTTATGGCTTTTTTAGTGTTGTTGTTTTCCATATATGCATCGCCCAGTGCACCTGCAGCTGCATAAGTAACCAGTGAACCGCGGCCATCGAAATCTTCCAGGTGTTTAATGGCATTTTTAGCATCGCCCATATTCAGGTAGCAAATACCTGCATAGTAGTGGCAAAGGTTAGCAGTAGGCGTACCGTTGTATTTCTTCATTATTTTCAGGAAGCCCAGGTGCTGTCCATCGCCATTCAGCGCTTTGTTCAGGGAGTCTGCTTCAAAATAGCGCTGTGCAAAAGAGATGGCAGTAGCAGCTTTTGTATTGCGCGGTTCGCTATACAGTTTGGTATAAGCAAAGTAACCCACTACAGCAGCTAATACTACGGTAATGATAGTATTGATGCGCTTTTTGTTGTTTTCATACATGCCCATCACATTGTTAAGGGCCTTGGTATCCTCAATGGTAGTTTCTTTTGCTACGTTGGGGTTATTTCTTACTGTATTTGCCATTTAGGTATTTATAAATTTTACTATTTACTATGATCGGGGGCTTAAAATAAGCCGTTTCTTTTAAAATTGCTCTTTTTTAGCAGATTAATCTGTAATGTACGGATAGTTTTGGTCAACATATATATCCTTATACACTTCGCTGTCATCCGGCCATGGGCTTTCCTCGGCAAATTTTACTGATTCTTCTACCGTATTGCGTACTTTTTCGTTGATAGTCTCTATTTCCGCTTCAGTAGCCCATTTATTATCCATAATGGTTTTAAGCACCTGGTTGATGGGGTCTTTTTCCTTATACTCTTCTACTTCTTCCTTAGAGCGATATTTTGCAGGGTCGCTCATGGAATGGCCACGGTAGCGGTATGTTTTTATTTCAAGGAAAGTAGGCCCGCCCTTTTCACGTGCGCGTTTCACAGCACGTTCCATAGCTTTGTGCACTTCTTCACAACTCATGCCATCTACGCTGTCACCAGGCATATCGTATGCATCGGCCAGGCGGTAAATGTCAAGTGTTTTAGAAGTACGCTCTACTGAAGTACCCATGGCATAGTAGTTGTTTTCGCAAACGAAAACTACCGGCAGGTTCCACAGCATAGCCATATTGAAAGTTTCGTGCAGCAAGCCCTGACGTGCGGCACCATCGCCAAAGTAACAAACCGTTACGCGGTCGTTGCCCAGGTATTGGTCGGCAAAAGCAATGCCTGCGCCCAAGCCTATCTGGCCGCCAACAATGCCGTGGCCGCCAAAAAAGCGTTTTTCCTTAGAAAAGAAGTGCATACTACCGCCTTTACCCTTAGTACAGCCTGTAGCCTTACCATACAGCTCGGCCATACACTCGTTAGGGCTCATGCCTTTAGCAATAGCCAGGCCGTGGTCGCGATACGCAGTTATCAGGTTGTCATCATCGCGGATGGCAGTCATGGTACCGGCAGCAACGGCTTCCTGGCCGATGTATAGGTGGCAAAACCCACGTATTCTCTGCATGCCATACAGCTGGCCGGTCTTTTCTTCAAAGCGACGCAGCAACAGCATTATTTCGTACCAGTATAGATATGTTTCTTTTCCGAATGGAGTCTGCACTGTTTTTCTAAATTTGTGCGAATTTATAAAAACTTTCGTTCCTTTCCCTGCTTGGCTACAATTAAGAAAATAACATTACTGCAATTTCGCAATTATGCATCCGGCACGTTCACTTTCCCGGCCGCAGTTACCTGTATTACAGGGCTGAACGGCAGCGGGAAGACCAATTTGCTGGATG
>CAMLKS010000165.1 GCA_946480675.1 uncultured Bacteroidota bacterium | reverse complement strand
ATAGAGAAATTAAAATACTATGAACACAAGAGAGACTATTATGTGCTATGATGATGCCATAGCCATCAGTAAAGAGTATCAATACCTGGTAGGCATGCCCTTTTGCGGAGAGTATCGTAACCTGGGGCAGGTAGATGCTGTTGTAATAGCGCCATCGGGCAAGCTCAACAAATCTATTTTTCTGAAACAATTTGCCATGCACCAGGATGCAGAGCAGGCACTGGCATTCTACAACGACAATGCGTACGATGTAGTATTGCTGGGGCGCGATGCATTGGGCCAGCTTACATGCAGGGAGCTGAGCGCGCACCTTGCCTTCGTAAGCTCGAACCCCGACCTGATGATGCAGCTGGATTAATATCCGTTCAAAGAGAAGATATAATTCAGGCTAACGGCTGTTGGCCTGAATGTTCTTTTACTTACTGATGGTAAAAGTAAACGTACTGCCTGTGCCCAGTGCAGACGCTACTGTTATCTGGCCATCCATACGTTCTACCAGCCGCTTTACAGTAGATAGGCCGATGCCCTGGCCTATATTGTTGTACCGGTCTTTTTGTCCCAGCGTGCTGAAGATGTCGAATATCCGGCCAAACTCTGCCTGCGGTATCCCCGGGCCGTTATCTTTTACATGAAAGCGGTAGTACTGGCCTTTATCGGCTACGCTAAGGTGCACATGGCCATGTTCCTTATCGTTGTATTTAATGGCATTCACACACAGGTTGATGAGCACCTGTAACAAGGCATTGCGTGGCACATATAGCTGCATATCTCCATTGTCATAGGTTAGCTCTACATTGGCAGGTATGTTCAGTATCGATTTTAGCTGGGCGCAGATATCGCCAAACAGGAAGCGTTCTTTGGTAAGGCTGGTGGTATTTACCAACTTGGCATGGTTCAGCGTGCCATCTATAAAGCTACGCAGGGTAGAAGCGGCACTGGTCATCATATCCAGTACCTCTATGCCGCCGGCATCCAGGTTGTCGGCATACATTTCTCTCATTATACCTGCAAGGCCCATCAGGTTGTTGCAGGGCGATTTCAGGTCGTGCGCCACTACATAGGCAAAACGTTCCAGCTCTGCATTGATATTTTCAAGTGCAGCCTTCTGCTTGGCCAGTTCCACATTTTTGCGGCGCATTTCAAAATGAGATACTACTTGTGCAGCTAATGCGCGCAGGGTTTGCACCTGGCTATCTGTGAGCTCGTTGGGTTTGTTGTCCATCACGCACAAAGTGCCAAGTGCATATCCATTTTCGTTTACCAAAGGCACGCCGGTATAGAAGGTTATGTTAGGCGTACCCGTTACCATGGGATTGCCGGAAAAACGATCATCTGCATGGGCGTTTTCTACTATCAATGGTGCTGACTGCAAAATGGCATGCGCACAAAAAGTAAGCTCACGGGGTGTGCTTTCCACATCCAGCCCTATTTTCGATTTATGCCATTGCCTGTCCGTATCTATCAATGTAATGGTAGATATAGGCATATTGCATATGTGGGATGCAATGCGGGTAATGTTATCATATGCTTCTTCCGGCATCGTATCCAGAAGATTATATTCATAAAGTGCCGAGAGCCTTTCCGGCTCGTTAGCAGGTAGTCCAGGAATTTTCATGTGCGAATTGATAATATTCTCTCCCTTTTATGCGCACTATATATATAATCGTAAAAATAAGGATAAAGTCTCTTAAAGCCTATAGAATTATTATCAGCCGGTGAGCAGCGTAGCTATCAGCAAATTAGCAGATTAAGTATTTATGTTTTACATAAACCATTTTTGTGCAATATTTGAATTGTGCTATTTATGTTTTAATTTTATAGTTACCGTCGTGAAGTATAAAAACAAAGCAACGTGCTTTTTGTTTGATACGGAAATGTACGCCTATCTATCTGGTAAGGGGGTTTGAGAAATGATTGTTTATATGTAACTCGCAACTACCAATGAGCCGGGAGCAAGAACTTTTGACCCAATTTTCGCAAAAGGCTGATACGATACAGGCTGATTACAAAAAATTGATAGCCGGCTATGTATCCAGCAAAGGCGCACGCCCACCTTATGAAGAACTACTGGATATACTGAAAAAAATGGATGCTGAACTGACCAAAAGCGGCGTAGCGATGGTGGAGCAATACCAATCGGACGGTGTTGTTAATGTAAGCACATTCATTACCGATATAAAAAATAAAATAGCCAGTACTATAGAGCAGTTCGTTAAAACATTGTAGTGTAAATAGAATATATTTATATAATCCAATATTTGAACTGAGAGTCTTACAAAAAATTCCCAATTGACGGGCGTTTGGCAAGGTGCTTCACTGCCGGTATTTGCGACAGGCATTATAATTCAATTAAAATACGCCCCCTAAAATATTAACCACTGCATTATTCGGTAATTTTAGTACATATATATTTCCGATATAGATGCGACATCTTTTACTAAGAAAACACACTCTTATACTGGCCTTATGTGCAGTAGCCACGGCTGCGCAGGCGGGCGATATAAACCTTACCGAAAAGTATACATCAAATACCTCATTTTTTGTTGAGAATAAAGGACAGGTAACCGACCAGTTTGGCGGCGCCCGCAATGATATAGATTTTCGTTTGAAGGGTAATGGTATCACTCTGTTTGTAGGCGATGGCCAGTTGCATTATCAATGGAGCGCAGAAAGCACAACAGCGAAAAATGTGATAAGCACATTTGTTTTTCCTGCCCAACAGCAGGAAGCCGGTCGCGTTAATACCTATCGTATGGATATGGTATTGCTGGGCGCCAATAAGAATGCCCGTGTAATAAAAGAAGGCAAACAAGGCTATACAGAACGGTATTATGGCAAGCAAGGCTACCCAGATGGTATTGTAGCAGGCGCCTATGATAAGATCATCTACAAAGATATCTATCCCCATATCGACTGGGTATTGTATGTAGATGGTAAAGATGCCAATGGCCTCAAATATGATTTTGTAGTGAATAAAGGTGGCAATGCCGCCGATATTAAGTTACAATATAAAGGTGCCACATCGTTAACGCTTCGCGATGGCGATATGGTAGCCGGCACGCCTATGGGCAGTGTGTCTGAGCAGGCACCTTATACCTATGATGCTATCAGCCGGCAACAGATACCATCGCGGTACGTATTGAATGAAGGTGTGCTTAGTTTTTCGGTAGCCGGTAATCATGAAGCCTTTGTGATAGACCCCGCTATAGACTGGGCTACCTACTTTGGTGGTGTTAATACCGAATTTGGCTTTTCGGTTTCCACCGATACGGCCGGTAATGCCTACCTGGCAGGCCATACTACCAGCGGTGCAAACATTGCTACCAGTGGTGCCCACCAAACAAGTTATAACAGCCCCGATAAAGACGGCTACCTGGCCAAATTTGATAAAACAGGCGCATTGGTGTGGGGTACCTACTACGGTGGTTCTGCCAGCGATAACTTTTTTTATACCTGTGTGGATGCCGATGGTAACGTATATGCTGCCGGCATCACCGCCACCAGTAGTGGCATGGCAACTACGGTGGCCTACCAGACTTCATACGGCGGCGGCAGCAGCGATGCCTACATGGTAAAATTCAATACGGCGGGTGTGCGGCAATGGGCCACCTACTTTGGTGGTGTAGATGACGAAGCCATTACCGGTTCTTTTGACTATTACATGGTGAGTATCGCTTACAGCGCTTTTAACAACAAGATATACCTGTGTGGCATGACCAGCAGTAATAGTGGCATAGCTACCAGCAGCAGCGTGCACCAAGGCACTTTTGGTGGTGGTGATGATGGCTACCTGGCTTGTTTTTCTACCGGGGGGGCCATACAATGGGCTACCTATTACGGTGGCGGCGGCGATGATAAAATAGTGAAAATAGCTGCCAGCCGCATCAATGGTAATATATATGTAGCGGGCGAAACCAATAGTTCATCTGGGATAGCCCCTGGTACTGCTCATCAGAGTACTATAGGTGGTAGTAAAGATGGCTTTATAGCGGCTTTCGATGCATCGGGTAACAGGCAATGGGCCACTTATTATGGCGGTTCGGCAGATGATGCCGCTGCGGGTATTGCTACCGATGGCTACGATAATGTGTACATGGCGGGCTCTACAACCAGCACCGGCACCGGTGTTATTGCAACAGCGGGTAGCTTCCAGCCGAGCCTTGCGGGTTCCAGTGGTGCAGCAGATGCCTTCCTGGTGAAATTTGATAATACAGGTGTACGCCAATGGGGCACCTATTTCGGTGGCCCTGCTGCCGACCATACGCAGGATATAGCTATTGATGGTACCGGCAACATCTGTTTTGCAGGTACTACGGGTAGCAGTGGCATTGCATCGCCGGGTGCATACCAGTTTACTTTTGGTGGCAACAGCGATGCCTTTATGGCTATTTTTTCGCCCACCGGCGACCGTAACTGGGTGAGCTACTTTGGCGGGCCCAATGCCGATAATGCCTATGGCATCAGCTATAGCAAGCTGGGAGACCTGTATATAGCAGTGAATGCCGCCAGCAGTGGCCTGGCTACATCCAGCGCCTATCAAATGACGCTATCGGGTACGCAGGATGCTATGCTGGTGAAGTTTAAAGCAGATACTGCAGCTTATGTCATACCCCCGGTTACACCAACTACCATGTGTGCCGGCGACAGCCTGTATGTAAATTATGGTGTTACCAATCCATTCCTGAGTGGTAATGTGTTTCATTTAGAGCTATCTAATGCCTGGGGCAATTTTGGCAATGCTATATCTCTCGGCACACTTACTTCTACCGCCGCAGGAAGGATAGGTGGGCGTCTGCCTGATACATTAACGGGTGGTACCGGTTATAGGGTGCGCATCAGGGCCACATCGCCGGCAGGCCGTGGTTTTGATAATGGCATCAACCTGACCATAAAAAGGCTGCCCGAAAAACCGGTGGCAGGCGCTAATACACCATTGTGCAATGATAAAGACCTGCTACTGACAGCCACTTCCGGCACCAGTGGTGCTACTTATAGCTGGACGGGCCCAAGCTTTACCAGCTCATCACAAAACCCGGTAATAAGTATGCCGCCAACAACAGCTACCGGTTCTTATATCGTATCGGCCACATTCAACGGGTGCACCTCGAAAGATACCGTAGCCATAGTGGTGAACCAGGCACCTGCAAAACCAACTGTAGGTGGCAACACACCGGTATGTACGGGTAAGAATATCAACCTGACGGCATCTTCGTCCACCATAGGTGTGAGCTATAGCTGGACGGGCCCGAATGGCTTTACCAGTTCTATACAGAACCCCAGCCGCACTGCCATAACAATGGCGGATAGCGGCTATTATGTAGCCACAGCCACACTGGGCAGCTGTATAGCGAAAGACAGTGTGCTGATAGATGCAGACCAGTCGGGCACACCTGTTATTTCTTACAACATTAACCCCGGTGTGAATATATGTGTAGGCGATACGGTAACATTTACTGCTACGGCTACCAATGCGGGTAACACGCCTACCTTCCAGTGGTACCTGAATAATACTGCCGTAACACCGGCGGGCAATAGCTTCTCTTCCTATGCCATTACAACGGGCGATGTTGTGTTCTGTGTGCTGAATACCACCGGTACCTGTCTTACACGCCTGACGGATACGACAGCGAAAGTCACCATGAACTCGTCGGGTAACATAGCGCCAACCGTAACGGTGAATGCAATGCCGGGCACGAATGTGCCGACGGGAACAGCTATAACCTTCCTGGCCAGCCATACCGATGGCGGTAACAACCCGACATTTAAATGGTATATCAATAATGTGCTGCAACCGGCTACAACGGGCGTAGCGCTGATAGCTACCTTTGGGCTGGATATAAAAGCAGGTGATAAGGTACGCGCCATTATGAAAAGCGACCTGAGCTGTGCAGAACCCGATACGGCTGAAAGCAATGAAGTGCAGGTGGGCAGTGAGATAAATGTAGGCATTGGTATGGCAAATAGTGGAACA
>CAMLKS010000164.1 GCA_946480675.1 uncultured Bacteroidota bacterium | reverse complement strand
AGAGCCGCCAATATCTTCCATTTTACTAATATATTCAATCTTCCTATCGATAAAAGCAGAAAGGTTTTGGCGGTTTTGGGGCAGTTCTGAGAAGTCTTTGGTGTTTACAGCCACTTTGAACTCCTCTAACCATACACGGCCAAGGTGGTACATAGAATCGTTAACAGAAGTGAGTTCCGTACTCAGTTTCTGTGCTTTTTCCTTTTTATCAAATTCACATGCCTGCAGCAGTATTGCCGCAGCTATTACAAACAGAATGGTAAAACGGTTGCGCATCCGTAAAATCATTAGACAAAGTAATTGAATTCTGCCTATATATCGTTTAAAAAACGAAAAAGTTACACCCATTCGTATACTATTTATAGCCCTATTGATGCAGCACCCGCCAATAGTGCATCTGTTAGCCTACCTTTGCCATTCCAACAGATAAAAACATGGGTAAAGTAGCCATTAACCTGGCAACAGGAAGCTTACAACAGAAAGAAACAATAGTAGGAATAGACCTGGGGACTACCAACAGCCTGATAGCAATAGTACGTGAAGACACCCGCCAGCCACTGGCATTGCGCGAAGTAGACGGTTTGACATTGGTACCCTCCATTATACACTTTGACGACGCAGGTAATATAACCGTAGGTAATGCCGCAAAGGAAAAGCTGATAGCAGAGCCGCATCGCACTATATACTCCGTAAAGAGGCTGATGGGCAAATCGTATAAGGACGTGAGCGATCACGCCAACTTTTTTGCCTACAAGGTAATAGATGACGATACCGATTCACTGGTGAAGATACAAGCGGGCGATAAGTTCTATTCGCCCATAGAACTTTCTGCTTATATACTGAAAGAACTGAAGCACCGCGCCGAGCATATATTGAAAACACCGGTGAATAAAGCGGTGATAACCGTACCGGCTTATTTTAACGATGCCCAAAGGCAGGCTACGCGCGATGCCGGCAGGCTGGCTGGACTGGATGTGCTGCGCATTGTAAACGAACCAACGGCTGCCAGCCTTGCCTATGGCATGGGTGTAAAACCGGATGAGGAGAAGACAATAGCGGTATATGACCTGGGCGGTGGCACATTCGATGTGTCGATACTGAAAATAACCAACGGTATATTTGAAGTGCTGGCTACCAATGGTGATACCTACCTGGGCGGTGACGACATGGACAGGGCATTGGCACAACACTGGCAAAAAGAACTGGGCCTTACCAACGAAGAACTGCAACAGCATAAATCGCTGGCACAGGAACTGAGGCTGACAGCCGAAGAAGCCAAGAAGCACCTGAGCAGCAACGATAGCTTTGAAGGCACTGTAGGCAGTGAAAAAGTAAGCATCACAAAAACAGCTTTCAATGAACTGGTACAACCATTGGTAAACCGCACCATAACCTGTTGCAGGAACGCAATGCGCGATGCCGGCCTTCAAACCACTGAGATAGATGCTGTAGTAATGGTAGGTGGTTCTACACGTGTGCCGCTGGTGAAAGAAAGTGTGAGTGCTTTCTTTGGCAAAGAAGTATATGACAACCTGAACCCCGATGAGGTAGTAGCACTGGGTGCTGCGGTGCAGGCCGATATACTGGCCGGTAACAACACCGATATGCTGCTGCTAGATGTAACACCGCTGAGCCTGGGTATAGAAACCATGGGCGGGCTGATGGATGTGCTAATACCACGCAACTCTAAAATACCTGTAAAAGCAGGCAGGCAATATACTACGCAGAAAGACGGGCAAAGCGGCATGCGCATATCTGTGTACCAGGGCGAACGCGACCTGGTGCAGGACAATCGCAAGTTGGCAGAATTTAACCTGAGCGGTATACCGGCCATGCCGGCAGGATTGCCTAAAGTAGAAGTAAACTTCCTGATAGATGCTGACGGCATACTGAAAGTAACCGCTGCCGAACTGCGCAGCGGTGTAGCTACCAGTATAGATGTGAAACCTCAATACGGACTGACAGACGAAGAAGTAGAACGCATGCTACTGGATTCGTTAACGCATGCCAAAGAAGATATGCAAACACGTGCACTGGTAGAAGCCAGCACGGAGGCGGAACAGATGATAGATACTACAGAGAAATTTGTAGTGAAGCATAGAGAACTACTGAGCGAAGCTGAACTGGCCACTACACAAACACATTTGCAACAACTGCGCGATGCCATAGCTACAAAAGATAAAAACCGTGTGCAAAAGGAAACAGAACTACTGAATGAAGTAACACGCCCGTTTGCAGAACGTGTAATGGATGCAGCACTGAAGGACGCTATGAAAGGGAAGAAGATAGTGTAGCCCCTAACCCCTAAAGGGGCTCATAAAATAGAAAAGCGATTGGATAACCCAATCGCTTTTTTTAATAGTTATATCAACAGGCTATTTCATAATCACCTGTACGGTATGCCTTGTTTTTTGTTCCAGCAATATGTAGCGGCTCTTGGTGAGGTCGAACAATATCTCTGGTGTATAGTGACGGATGGTGAGCAGGCTAACGTCATTATTGCTAAGCACATTGTAATCTTTGCTTAAGGCAGTCATTAGCTTCTTCACATTGTCTTCCTTATTATCGATACAGGCCACAAAACTAATGGCGGCATTCTGTATCAGGTTCACTTTAATATTCAGGTCATGCAGTTTGCTATACAGGTCGCTGAGGTTATCCTGTGTAATGAAAGAAAAATCCTTTGATGTCACCTGCAGTAATACCTGATCTTTCTTCAGCACAATAAGTGGCGGGTAGAAGATGCTGTTCACATCATTCTGTATCACCGTGCCCGGCAAATCTTTATCCAGGAAGCATTTTACATACAGCGGTATATTATTATTCTGCAGCGGCTTAATAGTTTTAGGGTGTATCACCTGTGCCCCATAGTAGGCCATCTCTATCACCTCGTGATAGGTAATGGCTTCTATCTTCACCGTATTCGGAAACAGTTTAGGGTCTGCATTTTGCAGGCCTTCTACGTCTTTCCATATTGTTACGCTTTCGGCACCCAACCATGCTGCCAGCATAGCAGCTGTATAGTCGGAACCTTCGCGACCTAATGTTACCGAGGCATTATCGGAAGTAGCGCCGATGAAACCTTGCGTGATAATGCTTGCGCCGGAGGCCAGTACGGGGGATAATATTTCTGCGGCTTTCGCCTTGGAGAATTCCCAATCTACCCGCGCATCGCGATAGGTGTCATCGGTACGCACTACATCGCGGATGTCTTTCCATTCAAAGTTCAAACCACTCTGCTGTAAATAGAATGCAAAGATGCGTGTGGATAACAACTCTCCCATGCATACAATCTGGTCGTATGAATAATCGTATTTGTCAGCATCCGCATCATCTACCGCCCATTGCAGCTCAGTAAAAAATACATTCAGTGCTTTTTCAGCTTGCACATAGTAGCTATCATTCAACAATGCACGGGTGTATGCCAGGTGTTGCTGTTCCAGCGTGTTTACCATTTCGTGCGCTTCCTGCTTCTTACCCTTACATGCCGCCGCTACTATTGCTTCCAGGGCATTGGTAGTTTTACCATATGCCGATACAACCATAATGATCGGTTGTTTTGCATCCTGTATTATGGGTAATAACGCCATCATGCGTTCAGGGCTGGCTATAGATGCCCCACCGAATTTGTAAACCTGCATTTTATTAAAGTCAAAATTTAAAAATAAGAACCTAAAATTGATATACTTACTAACTGAGTACCATTAGCTTTTGCAGTGCCCCTTCCAGCATGCCCAGCATTTCTGCTATCTCCTCTTTTTTACAAGTGCCTATACTCAGCCTATACCAAGGCGACTGCTTATTGGCACCAAATGCATAGAACGGTACGATAGCCAGCTTCGCTTCATTGAGCAGGTATTCTGTAACCTCTGCCTGATTGGCCAGTTGCTTACCATCTGCTTCTCTGCCGGCAAGGTCTATCTTGATGGTAAGATAAATGGCCGCCTGTGGCGCGATGGCATCTACAGGATACCCTTTTTCTTTTAGTGCAATGATACCGTTATAGATGGCCCACAGCCTTTCTTCCAATTCTTTTTTGAAAGAAGTAAGGTAGGTGTTTACCGCATCTTTCTGCAGCAGGTATTGCGCTGTGGCTTTCTGTTCAGCCATTGGGCTCCACGCGCCAATATGACTGAGTAGTGCTTTCATTTTAGCTATCACATGTGCAGGACCAAAAGACCAACCTACACGCACACCGGTGGCAGCAAATGCTTTTGAGATACCATCGATAAAAATGGTGTATGGCTTCATTTCTGGGCGAAGCGATACAGGGTTGTAATGTTCCGTTTCTCCATAAGTAAGTGTAAAGTACATCTGGTCGAACATCACGTATAGTTTCTTACCATCACCACGGCGCTTGTTTTCTTCCAGCACCAGGTCGCATATCTTTTCCAGTTCGGCTTTTGCCAGTGTAGTACCGGTAGGGTTTTGCGGTGTGCACAGGCATAGTAATGCTGCGCCTGCTATATGCGGGGCTATATCAGCAGCCGTAGGCATAAAGTCGTTTTCGGGTGTGGCTTCTATTACACAATGCTCGCCACCATTCATGTGCGTGTAGTGATTGTTGTTCCACGATGGTACTGCATACAACACTTTATCGCCGGGGTTTACTATGGTACGGAATAGTGAGTAAATAAGCGGGCGGCCCCCGCCAGCTATCAGCACTTCATTCGCGGCATACTCAATCCCCTCACGGTCTTTAATGAATGAAGCTACTGCCTGCCTTAACTCCAGCAACCCATCGCCGGGAGGATAGTTGGTCAGTTTGTTGCGATACGCATCTATGATGGCATCTTCCAGTTCTTGTGGAATGGGAAATATCTGCGGATCGAAATCGCCGATGGTGTAGTTATATATTTTCTCACCACGATTTACACGCACGGCAATCTCATTACCCAGGCGCACTATTTCAGACCCGATCAGTGTTTCTGCAAGCTGGCTTAACTGGCTCATTTTCTCGTTTGTTATATTGTTTTAATCGTATTAAAAAAGGCTTACCCGGTGGAGGTAAGCCTTTAGATTCAGTACTGTATGTTATACACATAAGAAGTCGTTGCGGCTTACCTGGTGGTAAAACGTTTATCGGCCTTCTTATACATCTTGTTATTCATAATCGTGGCGCAAAACTAAGGATATTTTTTTCTAATAACCAAGAACCGGTACAAAAAAACTACTCAAACAATTGTTCTTTGCTCTTCGGACGCAGTTCCGGCAACCATTTGAAGCGGCTTAGTTTCATACCGGGCAGGTCGGCCTTATTAAGCGGGGTCATCTTGCTTTTTACATCCTGCTCGTAAATGATGCGGTGTATAGACTGGTCCTTAAAATAGACCTTCATACGCAGGCTGGTTACCTGGTTTACACCCAGGTATGCGTCATGTTCATCCTTGGCATAATAGATGGTTTGCGCATCGGGCTTCACCAGCATGTAGTCTATATTGCCATCTTTAAAATAACCCGTGAGTGTTTTGCCTTGCACCTGGTCGAATAAGCCGGCCTTATCCGGACCGCTTTGCGATGCCACAAAAGCATTGTTGGGTACGTATATCTTCTTGATCTTACTGCTATCTGTATAGAGTAGTATGGTATCGCCCGTTATCTGGCTTTTGCGCGACCATACTATAGGGTCGTACATCATGCGCATAACAGAGTCTTTCTGCGTATAGCTGATACTATCGCACTTGCCTTGCAGGGAATCAGAGAAAATAAGCACATGGTGATAGCCAATA
Organism: uncultured Bacteroidota bacterium; assembly: GCA_946480675.1. The sequence continues at coordinate 245 of CAMLKS010000164.1, read as the reverse complement.
AAATACCGCGGCCTGCTGGAGTCTGCCGCTACTGTATCAACCGGTACTTGTTCTGTTATTATCTCCTTTTTGCCTTTTTTATTCTTCTTAGTAATAGTCTTTTTTATGATTGCTGTATCGCCGGGGTTAGGCACAGGTGCTGAATAAAAAGTATCCGCCCGGATGAAAAGGCTGTCTTTATCGTTTACCTGTTTCAGCACCGGTTTTATGGTAGCCAGCATTGTTTTCTTTTTCTCGTTGAAATC
>CAMLKS010000163.1 GCA_946480675.1 uncultured Bacteroidota bacterium | reverse complement strand
AAAGCACCTTTGAAGAAAAGCACAGCACAGTATTCTTTGAATACATGTATCAGAACAATATTGCTCTTACCCTGCATATAACACGGGCAACCCCACTTCAATTCTTCCGTAAGGCCACAACTCAACACTATCTTCCGCAGCTTCTCTGTAGCCTCTTGCCACTTCCCGGCTTTATTGAAATAAAAATCGACCTTAGTATTCATCTTCTTTCATTATTTATGTGCCAATACAAGCTTCCTGCTTGCAGGCCTGAAATACCACGACACGACCGTTAATGCCAAAAGTAACAAAGCCGGTGCTATTTCGGCTATACCATTATGCATGGCTATGTGTGAAAAGATAGCCCCCGACATCATAAAGAAGAACCCCGCATAAGCCCACTCTTTCACTAAAGGAAACCTGGGCAGTAGGATGGCTACAACACCCAGCAGTTTCCAAATACCGATGATGGTTAGGAAATATTCAGGATAACCGAGTTGCAGGATAAAGGCTACATCTTCTTTTCTTTTTAGTATCTGTACCAGGCCGGTAGATACCATCCCCAGTGACAGCCAGATGGTAGCTACCCAATAAATGATCTTGTTAGCTTTACTCATACCGTTCTATTTTAGTTTAGTTAGTATTTCTTCCAGCCTGTTGTGTGCCATGTTTACACCATATGCAAATGGTAGCTTTAAGTTTTCATCCCTTGCCTGTGCAGAACGGTAGATGACTTGCATCGTTAGCTTGCTGGTATCTTCTGTTAGTTTTTCAAATTCCAGAAATTCAAGCTGCACATCAAATGTGGCATTCTCCATTTCGAAAGTGCGTACTATCTTCTGGTTGGGCAGGTACTCGTGTATGGTGCCGTTAGCTCTGAATAATACATTACCTTGCGGGTCTGCTGTTTCAAATTGATAACTACCGTGTTTCCTGCTTTCCAGCTTTAGTACTTTAGTGCCCATCCACTGTGCTACAAGCTCGGCTTCTGCATAGGCGCGGAACAGTAGTTCTACCGGTAAATCAAACTCCCGCATGATGGTTAAATACTGCTTTCCTTCTTCAGCCTGTACTTTTGTTTTTCTTTCCATAGTTGCTGTTATTTAGTTTTGTATGTTTTCATAATTGTTTCCAGTTTGTTGAAGCGGTCATCCCACATGTTTCGGAATGGCTCTATGAAGTCGGCTATCTCTTTCATTTTTTGAGGGTTTAAATGATAATATATCTCTCTGCCGTTTTGTTCCTGTGTCAATAACTCGCATTCGGTAAGTATCTGCAGGTGCTTGGAAACCGTGGGGCGAGCGGTGTCAAAATTGGCAGCTATGGCCCCTGCCGTCATTGCGTGTGTGGCTACCAGCATGAGGATAGCCCTTCTGGTTGGGTCAGCTATGGCTTGAAAAACATCTCTTCTCAGGTTCATGTGTAGCTATTTGACTACAAATATATATGTAGTTATTTGACTACGCAAATTTTTTTAGAAAATTCACTGAGCAGGCGCTGTGTGTTACAAAATATCTAACTCGGGGTTTAAGTATATCTTAGCATTAATCTATTTGAGATGGGCGTACTACAATTGACTGCCGAAAACAGAACTACTATTAACTGGGCTAGTGGAACCAGTACTGAAATATTTATCTACCCTTCGAATGCTACTTTTGCTGAACGCAATTTCCTATTTCGCATCAGCACTGCAACGGTGGAAGCAGAAACATCCACTTTCACTTTCTTTGAAGGAATAACACGGCACTTAATGGTATTAAGAGGAGAATTAGAACTAATACACGAAGGGCGTTATACCAAACACCTGAAACCCTATGAGCAGGATACCTTTTCAGGTGAATGGGATACACGCAGCAAAGGCAAGGTGACAGACTTTAACCTGATGCTGAAAGATGGGGCAACGGGTTCGCTAATTCATCATCACATAGCAGCGCAGACCAGTGCCACCTATATGGCACGCAGTGATTACTACTTCCTTTATCTGTCTTCAGGAAAGGCAACATTAAGTAACGGGAATACTGCAAATGCCAAAGATTTACTTTGGGTTGGAAAGGGGACGGATATAATTGTTTATGCACAAGAGCCTTGTGATATAGTAGCAATTGAAGTATTTGTGTATCCGGATGGCAGGAGTTAATCAGTACTCAGCCAGTAGATACAATTGGTATCGTATAAAATTGTCCGATTTTGTCAGTTTTTGCCATCATTTTTGCGCATAAACTCCAGTATGTGTCGAGCTTCATCATCTGTGAGGTTTTGATTCGGCATGCGTACCATACATACTTCCATCATTGCTTTCGCTTCCGGATCTTTATCGAGCATTTCGTCAACATTCGTTACGAAATTCATGATCCACTCCGGTTGTCTTCTGTCAGTAACGCCTTTCCAACCCGGGCCAACCAATTTTTCATCGGTAAGTTTGTGGCAAGACGCACATTTTACATCATATACACTGCTCCCTGCCGCAATCATCTTCTCATCTAAAGGGTGTGTTAATTCAACATTTGTGAATTTGCCTATCCCTTTAGGATTTGAATTAGGATCAACATATTCATTTTGGCCAGGATCAGGAGTTTCATCTTTCACCGATTTCTCTTCTGAATTTCCACATCCGTAGAAAGCAATAAACGCTGCGAAACATACTACGTATAACAGTTTAAGTTTCATAAATTGGATTTTTACAGTGAATAAATGACAGAATAGTGGGCAAGGTTAAGCACTTTTCATTTCGAATTACAATTAAGAAAAAATCATACCACGATATTAATAATTTAATTTCAGGAGAATGGTATGGAGTATCTGCTTTATACTGCCTTGTAAAAAATAACAAAAGCCGCTACATCAGCGGCTTTTACTTTTCTGCGTACCATGTAAATGCTCTCTAAGTAGCATCTTTTTACAAAATGTCAAGGTCGCGTGCTACATAATAACTGGCTACAAGTGGCCGGAAGCCGGTTTTACTTCTCAATTTGGAAGTATCCAGAATGCCAGCAAACGGATCGAGAAGTGGTGGCTCTTCTGCCTCAAAAGTTTCAGCAACTTTCCCGAAAGAATCAGCCAGTTCATACAGGGTGATTGGCGCATCATCGGCAACATTGAATATCTCTCCATCAAGCCCCTCTGTATGCAACAGCAGCAGCAGTGCCTGTGCTACATCCAGGTGATGCACCATATGCATTCTTGATCCCGATAAATATTTCATCTTTTTCAGCAGCGGTAATATCTCCGCTATATGCGGGTCTTTATCACCGTACACAAAAGCCAGGCGCAGTATCCGCACATCAAAGCCGTTGTTTTGCTGCATCGACATTAACTCCTTTTCAGCCGCTATCTTACTGGCTGAATAGGCACGCGGGTCGTTAACATCAACCTGTTCATCTTCCCTGGCAGGGCGGCCATAGCCCGCCCCATAAACATTGCTGGTGCTGGCAAAAACAAATCGTTTAACGCCTGCTGACATAGCTGCATTGGCGAGCCCGATAGTACCCTCGCGATTGGTTTTTACAATGCCTCCGTTATCGGTAAAGGTGCGAAACAATGCGGCAAGACGTATGACAGCATCCATACCAGTTACGGCAGCAGGTATGGTGCCGGTGTCATACAGGTCCCCGATAATTACTTTGGCACCAAGCGCTGCCAGTGCAGATGCTTTGGCCGCATCACGCACAAAAACAGATACATCGTATCCTTTAGCTAACAGTCGTGGCACAAGGCGGCTGCCCACTTTTCCTGTAGCTCCCGTCACTAAAATTTTCATAGACTAATGATTGAATATTTCAGTGCAAAGTTCTGTTTAAGGTGTGGGGTCAGCGAATAAGAATCAAACCAATAATTATGATTTTCAAACTTTCCGGAAACCGTTGGGCGTAGTGCCGGTCAGGCGCTTGAAATAGTTGTTGAAGTAAGCCGGGTATTCAAAACCAAGCGCATAGGCGATATCGGCAACGCTCCATTCGCTATGCTGCAATAAGGCTTTGGCTTCAGCAATAATACGTGTAGCTATGTGGGCAGAGGTTGTTTTGCCGGTTACTTCTTTTACTACACGGTTCAAATAGTTTACATGAACGGCAAGATGTGTGGCAAAGTCCTGTGCGGTTCTCAATTGCAGTGGCTCATTGCTGCGTTCAATAGGAAACTGGCGCTCCAACAGGTCTGTAAATAAATGTGTGAGCCGGGTTGCACTGTTTTTAAAGGGTGCTATTGTTTCGGATGGTTGTATTCTTAATGCTTCATGAATAACCAAGGCAATGTAATTACGTATAAGATCGGCTTTGTAAGGATAATCTGCATTATACACGTCCAGCATTTTCTGAAAAATTCCGGTCATAAATGCAGCCTGGTTGGTATTTAGCGGAACAACGGGATTATCGCCCACCCTGAATAATGGAGAGTCCTGTAAATCCCTGTTGAGAAGAAAAGATTCGGTAAAAATGCAGGCATAGCCGCCTCTCCTGTTAATATGTTGGACTAAAGAATGAGGAATTTTGGGGTTTACAAAAAAAAGAGCTGTCCCTTTTATTTCCACCAGCCGGCCACCATAACCGATGGTCATATCACCATTTACCAGTCCCATTTTATAGAAGTCTCGTCGCCCGTGCCTGACCGGTAATGCTACTGATGGTGAAAGCTCGTGAACCTTAAAACCCTTCAGCCGCAGGTCTTGCATATTTACACCGGGGATGACTGCCGTCTCTTCATATGACATGTGGCAAAGTTAATAAAATCAAACTTTGATGCGATTTGAGATAAGAGGTGTTGTAGTAAGTGGCTAAAGGTTGTTGTAAGCAAGACATTTCTGACTTGATCGTTGAAGCATTTTCCTGATTTTACACGCGGCTCAACCCAGCATTTTAACGGTACCATCAACCCGGCATTTCATTCTCACGTAAATGATTAATGCTGAAATGAATGTAAGAATGCCGATAAAAATGATTGCGGAATTGATGCTTAATAAGTCAGCAATCACTCCTGTAAGGATGGCACCTATTGCATATCCCAAATCTCTCCATAATCTGAAGATGCCTATGCTCTTGGCTCTGTCTTGCGGATTGGTATTTTCAGCTACTGTAGCCAGGAAGGTAGGATATACCATAGCGGTACCACAACCAAGAACAGCCGATAGCAGGACGTAAGACGACATTGAGTTTGCCCAAACCAGGGCTATCAAGGCGATAGCTTGCAAGAGCATTCCTGCGTAGAGCATATTCTTTTTACAAAATGTGTCGGCCATCTTCCCTGTAAATAGTTGCCCTATGCCCCATACCGCAGGATAAACAGCTGTTATTATGCCAATCTGTTCAATTGAAAAACCTTTTGAAGCAAGTAATATCGGGAAAATACCCCAGGCCATACCATCATTCAGGTTATTGATAAGGCCAGCTTGCGTAACACTGCCTAAATTTTTATCCCTCCATGTGGTATCCCAAAATACATTTTTCAGTTTAGGGACATTATTGGAGGCAGATTCTTTTGCTACATGATGCCTTGTGTCTTCTATAAGGAAAATGCTGCCAGACAAACCAAGCACAACCAGGACAATGCCTATATAAAACGGATAGGGCCTTACTCCATATTCACTTGCTATCCATCCTGTAAGAAAAGCTACAATTGCAACAGCAAGGTAGCCTGCAAATTCATTCAATCCCATAGCAAAACCACGCTGTTTTTCTCCAACAAGGTCTATTTTCATTACCACCGTGCTTGACCATGCCAAACCCTGATTGATACCTAAAAGTATGTTTGCTGCTATTACCCAATTCCAATTGGGGGCATGCATCAGTATAAATGGTATCGGAAGTCCTACCATCCATCCTGCTATAAGAAGGTTTTTTCTGCCAAACCTGTTTGCTAAGGTTCCGGTATAATAATTTGTAATTGCCTTAACGATGCCAAATACAACAATAAAAGAAAGGATAGCTGTTTTTGCTGCTATTGCAAACTCTTTTTCTGCTATCTGCGGCAGAATAGACCTTTCCAGCCCAACCATTCCCCCGACAAAGGCATTGATAAGTACCAATAAAAAGAACT
>CAMLKS010000162.1 GCA_946480675.1 uncultured Bacteroidota bacterium | reverse complement strand
TGATAGGGGTGAATAACCAGTATCGCGGTCGTGACCTGGAGAACTATAAAGAAGAATATACCCAACTGCTGGATATTGCCATACGCTATGCAAATGGCCATACGCAAAATGTATTTGTGCTATCGATACCAGACTGGGGTGTTACCCCCTTTGCAGAAGGTAAAGACCGTGCGCAGATAGCCAAAGATATAGATGCCTATAATGCTGCCAAGAAAGAAATAACGCTGGCGCATTACTGCCATTACATAGATATAACAGACAGTACACGAAAAAACGGTACAACCGCTGAATACCTGGCTGAAGATGGACTACACCCAAGCGGCAAGGAATATAAGATATGGGCAGAAAGGATGGTGCCGGAAGTGGCTAAGGTGCTGAAGGGGTAGGGTTATTTCAGGCTATCGAAGAGCCTGTCCAGCTTTTCCTTCTTTAATATTTTTTGCCATGTTTTGCCGCTGCCTATCAGGCGGTTGCCTACGTGGGCGGTATAGTCTACCACCACTTCATTTTTATTTACCTCGGCAAGGGTGGCGGTGAACACCACTTCCTGACCCATAAGGGCGGGGGCATGATGGGTAACGGTGATACCTGTGCCAATGCCTTCCTCACCTGCTTCCTTCATTTCCAGCACAAAGAGACGGCCACTCCATTCGGCATCGCGGGAGAGGGCGAAAGTGGAATATACATTATGTACCTCGCCGCTTTCAAAACGGGCGGCATCGCCATCTACTACCTTGTGTGTGAATGTTTTGGTATCACCTATGTTAAACGGATTAATCATGTGAGCCGGTATTATCAGCGCAAAGTAATATAAATGACTGTCAAAATCTTATAACGGAATTTCTTGTTTTATTAACAAGTAGAGGGTTAAATTTGTGTTGTCAATGAAAAAGTTAGTTGTCATACCGGTTATGGTGCTGTACCTGTTCGCAGTTACGGGCATCATGATACATGCACACTACTGCGGCCAGCAACTGGAATCGTGGCAGATGTATGTGAAGGGTGACGACGGCTGTGCTGATGATACCTGCACTGATGAGCCTGCCGAAGAAGAAGGCTGCTGCAAGGATGAAGTAGTAAGCGCCAAGGTATCGATAGACCAGGACGTATCTTTCTTTAAATACAAACTACTGCAGGCTGAATGGGCAATGCTGCCTGCTACGCAAATGGAATACCCTGAGCGTACAGTAGCATACACCAACCACACGCGGGTAAGCGGGCAACCCAATGCACCGCCGGGGCGATGGCAAAATATACCGCTCTTTAAGCTGCATTCCAGCTTTACTTATTATGGTTAAGAAGTGACTGTATTACACAGACTGAACCACTTTTTATTTTAACCTTAATGAGTAACTACAATGAAACGTTTAATTGTTTTCCTTTCTATAATTATGGCATCTGTGACCGCAATGGCGCAGGATGGCAAAGACATCGTAACCAAGAGTTATAAAGTAGACGGCAACTGCGGCATGTGCAAAAAACGCATAGAAGAAGCTGCCTATGTAAAAGGGGTGAAACGCGCCGAATGGAATAAAGAAACCCATATGCTGGCCGTTACCTACAAGCCATCGAAAACTACTGATGATGCGATACTGAAAAGCGTGGCCAAAGCCGGGCACAGCTCTGAAAAAATAGAGGCTACAGAAGCAGACTACAAGAAGCTGCCTGAGTGCTGCCAGTATAAAACCAATACCTGCGAACACTAAAACGAGACACAGGTATGGATAGGTTTTACAGACAACTGCTTGCGGGCAGTGTGCTGCTAATGGCATATGCACCTGCGTATGCGCAAGAACAGCCAACAGACACGGCTACGAACAAGCAACAGAAATTAAAAGAAGTAACCATAAAACATCGACGTGCCAGCACGCAGATAAGTATGCTGGACCCGATGAAGAAGGAACTTATCAGTCAGCGCGAGCTGCTGAAGGCGGCCTGCTGCAACCTGAGCGAGAGCTTTGAAACGACCCCATCGGTAGATGTAGCGTTTACAGATGCGGTGAGCGGGTATAAACAAATACAGATGCTGGGCCTTGCCGGTCCGTATACACTGATAACACGGGAGAATATACCCGATACGCGTGGGCTGGCAGCCATAACAGGTCTATCCTTCACGCCGGGTACTTTTATAGAAGGTATGCAGCTGAGTAAGGGCACCGGTAGCGTAGTGAATGGATATGAGAGTGTGGCGGGCCAAATAAATGTGGAATGGCGTAAACCATTTGAAGAAAAAGAAGAGAAATGGCACTTTAACCTGTACCAAAGCTCGCAGGGCAGGAGCGAGGGGAATATTGTGTATCGCCACCAGTTCAACGATAAGCTATCGACCAACCTGTTTTTGCACGGGCGTTCGCAGTGGTTGAAGCAGGATAATAATGGTGATGGTTTCCTTGACCAACCGCTCGATAAACAGTTTGTAGCGGCTAACCGCTGGTTCTGGTTCGGGCCGAAGGGATGGGAGATACAAGGTGGTGTAAAAGGCGTATATATAGAAAACACCGGTGGCCAATGGCATTATGAAAAAGATGCAGAGCAAGTGACTGGCAAACCGTGGGGTTTCCAGCTGAATACGAAGCGTGCGGAGGCATGGGCCAAAATAGGCCATATGTTCCCCGGCAGGAAGGGGACGAGTATAGGCCTGCAGATAGCGGGTGTGTATCACGACCAGGATGCCAACTATGGCAGTCGTAACTATATCGCATCGCAAAAAAGCCTTTATACCAACCTGATATACCAAACCATTATTGGCAATACCAACCACGTGATAAAGGGTGGACTGAGCAACCTGATAGATAACTATCACGATTCGCTGGGCTTTGCGGGCTATAACAGAAACGAGATAGTGCCGGGTGCCTTTGCAGAGTACTCTTATACCATGTCTGAAAAGTTCAACCTGGTGGCGGGGCTGCGTGGGGACTACCATAATATATTCGGTGCCTTTGCTACGCCAAGATTGCATGTGCGCTATGCCCCGTTCAAACGTACGGTGTTGCGGGCATCTGTAGGGCGTGCGCAACGTACGGCGAATATATTTGCCGAGAACATGGGCTATATGGCAAGCAACCGTTCTTTTGTAATAGAGGGTACGGACAAAAGCAAACCTTTTGGACTGGACCCGGAGGTGGCATGGAATACAGGTGTGAACCTGACGCAGAAGTTTGTGATGGACTATAGGGATGGCGCATTCAGCGTGGACTATTACTATACCAACTTCCAGAACCAGGTAGTGGTAGATGTGGAAGACCCGCATTATGTGAAGCTATATAACCTGAAAGGTTTATCGTTTGCGAATAGCCTGCAAGCACAACTGGACTATGAACTGATACATAACCTGGACCTGCGCCTGGCCTACCGCTGGTATGATGTGCGCAGCACTTATGGCAGCGAACTGAAAGAACGCCCGCTGGTAGCAGTGCACAGGGCTTTTGCCAATGTGGGCTATGAAACGCGCAACAACTGGAAGTTTGATTATACGGTGCAATGGATAGGATCAAAACGACTGCCGGAACTGCATGCGCACCATGGTGGCACGGAACCATCAAAGTATTCACCATCGTTCTGGCAGATGAATGCGCAGATAAGCAAAAGCTGGAATGATGTGCTGGAAATATATGTGGGAGGTGAGAACCTGACCAACTATATGATGCACGACCCGATAATTGGCGCATCGAACCCATATGCCGAAGGCTTTGATGCCTCCATGATATGGGGCCCGATAATGGGTGCCAATTTTTATGGTGGATTGAGGTATAAAATAAGGTAGGGCGATAGGGTGATAAGTTAATAGGGTAATAGGTTGAAAGGCTTACGGTTTCGTAAGCCTTTCAAGTTGGTGTTTAGTTGGTGGATGTGGAACTTTGTATTTTAGTATGTAGCAGCAAAGCATGAACATCATCAACAATATAGTATATCAGCAGGTAAAGCCGGAAGCGGCGCTGGCTGATTTTGTGGATAGCTATTGGATGCTGCATAATACGGGTGATGAAGCGCAGAGTGTGATAGGGCTGCCGGATGGAAGGGTAGATCTGTTTTTCGCGCAGTCGGCTACGCAGCCATTTAATATAGTGCTGATAGGTGTTGGTACACGTACGCATCCATCGGTAATAGACCCGCAAACGTTGATGTTTGCCATCAGTTTTAAACTGCCGGCTGTAGAGTATATACTCGGTTTCCCGATAGCAGATATAGTAGATGGTGCGAAGGAAATGCCGATAGATTTTTGGGACTTTGGTGCAGATGACCTGCAAGATTTTGATGCATTTTGTGAGAAGGCCGCGCAAAAGCTACGATCGCTACTGCCTGATGAAATGGATGAACGAAAGCGACAACTGTTTGAACTGATATATACATGGAACGGGGAAATGAGTGTGCAGGAACTTTCAGAAAAAGTATACTGGAGTGCGCGGCAGATAAATCGTTATTTCAACCAGCAGTTTGGTGTATCGCTAAAGGTGTTTTGTAATATACTGCGGTTCCGCATGTCGTTGGAACATATAGTGCATGGCCAGCTTTTTCCTGAGCTGAATTTTACCGACCAAAACCATTTCATTAAGGAGGTAAAGAAATTCTCAGGGGCTGTTCCTAAAGAACTATTCAAAAATCAAAACGACCGATTTATACTATTATCGGCTATACGGCAGCAGTAGTTTTGTGTCATCAAAAGGATAGATGATATGAAACTGCAAGGAAAGAAAATAGCGATAGTAGGCGGTGGTCCCGGCGGGCTTACATTAGCAAGGTTGTTAGAACTGAAAGGTGTGGATGTAACCGTATATGAACGGGATAAAGACAAACATGCACGTGTACAGGGATCGCCACTGGACCTGCATGAAGATTCGGGATTGGCGGCTATTGTAAAAGCGGGTTTGCTGGATGCATTTAAAACCAACTACATGGCCGGTGCGGATAGGATGAAGATAATGAATGCATGCGCGGAGGTGCTGTATAGTGACCATGATAATAAGCCGGTTGAGGCCTTCGGGCATAAGCATTTTCGCCCGGAGATAGACCGTGGTGTGCTGAGGCGGATACTACTGGAATCATTACAACCCGGGACTATAATATGGGATAGCCACTTTACATCGATGGAGAAAAACGGTGAAGGATGGATACTTCATTTTAAGAACAATGCATCTGAATATGCAGATATAGTGATAGCAGCAGATGGTGCGAACTCGAAGATACGCCCCTACATCACCGATATTAAAGCGTTCTACTCAGGCATTACGATGCTGGAAGGAAATATTTATGATGCAAAACATACAGCGCCTACTATTTCAGCCATGCTGAATGGCGGGAAGATAATGGCCTTCGGCAATGAGCAGAATATATTAATGGGGCAGAAGGCGAATGGTGAAATAGGCTTTTATGCCAGTTTTAAAGCGGATGCAGACTGGGCGGCAAAAAATGGGCTGGATTTTATGGATAAGGCACAATTGAAGGCATGGTTTAAGGCTACCTATCCGGAATGGAGTAGTGTATGGCACGAACTGTTTGAAGCTGTAGCTGTACCATTTGTGCCGCGGCCTATTTACTGCATGCCATTAGGCCAGACCTGGGACGCTAAGGCTAATATTACCATGATAGGTGATGCGGCACATGTGATGCCACCCTTTGCAGGTGAGGGTGTGAATATGGCGATGAAGGATGCACTGGAATTAAGCGAAAGCCTGACGGATGATGCCTATCCTACTATTGAAGCCGGTATTGCCGGATATGAAATGAACATGCGAGGCAGGGCAAGCAGGATGGCAAAAGAATCGCTTGACAATGGGGAGCGTATGCATAGTGCAACGGCACTGGAAACCATGCTCGGCTTCTTTGGCGGGCATTAGATGATTGATAACAGGTTGATTTGTTTCTGTGATGGGCGGATGAGAAAATGAGCCTATTTTTATGGTATGGATACAGAAAAACTGCGTGCGTATTGCCTGAGCTTGCCAGGTGTGCATGAAGGTATCAAATGGGAAGACCACCTGTGTTTTAACGTTGGGGCCAAAATGTATCTCATT
>CAMLKS010000161.1 GCA_946480675.1 uncultured Bacteroidota bacterium | reverse complement strand
AACTGTGGGTATCTACTTATGGCCGTGGCATGTGGATGTCTTCAGACCTGGGTGCAGTAGGAGATACAACAACCGATACCCCGATAAGCGTACAGGTTATCCCTTATGCTCATGAGGCTTTGGAAATATATCCTAACCCCAATACGGGCCGCTTTGTAGTAAATATGGATGCGCAGCACTTTGCCAACATACAGGTTGCTGCCAGGATGATAGACAATGCAGGCAAAACCGTATGGCGCAACAATGGCACTACAAATGCAGCAGGCAGCTTGCTGATAAATGCACAGGGATTGCCCGCCGGCATATACATCTTTGAGGTAAGCAGTGCAGATATGGTAATAGGCCGGAAGCGGATAGCGATAGAATAGGACAGTGAATAACCATAAATAAGAAAGGCCCGGTATTGCCGGGCCTTTCTTTATAAGATGTAAGTTAATAGAATGATTAAGCAGCTTTCTGTACCTCCGGTGTAAATGCGCGTTGAGCCAGGAAGTAAAGGCCAAATAAAACGCCATTACCAACCAAGTCGCTGATAACTGTGTTTTTAAAGAATGGAATAGCCATTACATAAGTCTTTACAAAACCTGCGCCATTAAGGCCCCACATACCGCTAAGGAAAGAACCGAAGTTTGACAGTACGAAGAATGCCAGTGAGCCTACCAATGAATAGCCTACAACTTTAGGCAAATTCACCTTGCCCATAATAGTGCCCAGGTAAGTAACCACAGCCATGCCGCCATATACAAACAGTTGCTCCATGCCATAGAAACCATTAACCGAGGTGAACAGTTGGAAATACAGGTCGGCAATGAACATGCTGAGCAAAGGCAGGATGTAAGCAAAGCGCTTTTCTTTGATGATAGCACCTGCAAACAGGCCAACGGCAGCAATAGGTGCCAGGTTGTACCAGTGCATTTCTTGGTTGATGATGCGTAATAATGCAGCCATCAGTATGAGGCCTGCTGCTAATAGTATGTTCGATTGATTACGTTTCATAATTAAGGTCAAAATTAAACAGAGTAAAGCAAAAAGCGAAATGTGAGTTACATTTCGCTTTTTCTTATTTACAATCCACGTCCGTGGCAGCTTTTATATTTCTTGCCGCTACCGCAGGGGCAGGGGTCGTTCCGGCCTATTTTAGGGCCTGCCTGCACCGGGGAGCGTTTTACACTGCTGCTACCATCTTCATACATATCGTGTTCATCTGCCGCATAGTCCTGCCCTGCTTCGTCTATGTCTTCTTTATTCATTTGCAGCTGGCTCATATCTGTATGCTGTGGTATTTCCTCAGCAGCTTGTGGTGGCGCATCCTGCATTGGTATGCCCGCACGCAGCAGGAAGGATACGATGGTCTTGTTGGTTTCCAGCATCATTTGCTTGAAGAGGTTGAAGGCTTCAAACTTATATATCAGCAGCGGGTCTTTCTGTTCGTACGATGCCATTTGTACCGACTGGCGCAGGTCGTCCATAGCACGCAGGTGATCTTTCCATGCATCATCTATTAATGCCAGCGTCATGCCTTTTTCCAGTTGCTGGATAACAGGGCGGCCATTTCCTTCTACGGTTTCTTTCAGGTTGGCATATACCTGTATGCCGCGTATGCCATCTGTAAATGGTATCACAATGTTCTCAATGCGGTCACCGTTCTCTGCATGTATTTGCGAAAGGGTAGGCATAATGTGCTCACTGATGGCGGCCGATTTGCGTGCATAGAATTCTTTTACCTGGTGATATAGCTTGTCGCCAATAGTAGCCAGGTCTGCTTTCGCAAATTCGTCTGCAGTGATGTCTTGCGGCTCCATAGCCAGGTGCATCATTACATCCAGCTTGAAGGCTTCGAAATCCCTGCTGTCTTCAAATTTGGTTGCTATGTCCAGGCATACATCATACATCGCATTGTCGATGTCTATAGCCAGGCGATCGCCAAACAGGGCGTGGTTACGGCGTTTGTAGATAACATCACGCTGAGAGTTCATGACATCATCATACTCCAGCAGGCGTTTACGTATACCAAAGTTGTTTTCTTCTACTTTCTTCTGCGCACGCTCTATCGATTTGGTGATCATGCTGTGTTGCAGCACCTCGCCATCTTTATGGCCCATTTTGTCCATCAGGCTGGCTATACGCTCAGAGCCAAACAGGCGCATCAGGTCATCTTCCAGCGATACAAAGAATTGAGAAGTACCGGGATCGCCCTGGCGGCCTGCACGGCCACGCAACTGGCGGTCTACACGGCGGCTTTCGTGGCGCTCCGTACCAATGATGGCAAGGCCACCGGCTTCTTTAACCCCTGGACCCAGCTTGATGTCGGTACCGCGGCCGGCCATGTTGGTAGCTATGGTAACAGCACCTGCCAAACCGGCTTCAGATACGATCTGTGCTTCTTTAGAGTGTTGTTTGGCATTCAATATATTATGCGGTACTTTCTTTTGCTGCAGCATGCGGCTCAGCAATTCAGAAACCTCTACCGATGTGGTACCTACCAGCACCGGGCGGCCTACGCCACGCAATGCTTCTATCTCGTCTATTACAGCTTTATATTTTTCGCGCTTGGTTTTATACACTAGGTCTTGCTGGTCTTTGCGCGATATAGGCAGGTTGGTAGGTATTGCTACCACATCCAGTTTGTAGATCTCCCAAAACTCACCGGCTTCCGTTTCAGCAGTACCGGTCATACCGCCCAGCTTGTGATACATACGGAAGAAGTTTTGCAGGGTAACGGTGGCGAAGGTTTGCGTAGCAGCTTCCACTTCTACATTTTCTTTCGCTTCTATCGCCTGGTGCAGGCCATCGCTATAGCGTCGGCCATCCAGTATACGGCCTGTTTGCTCATCTACTATTTTCACTTTGCCGTCCATCACCACGTACTCTACATCTTTATCAAACAAGGTGTAGGCTTTCAGCAATTGCTGAACGGAGTGGATACGGTCTGCTTTAACAGCATAGTCTTGCAGCATGGCGTCTTTGCGCGCTGCCTTTTCTTCAGGTGCCACCGCCAGCTTTTCTATTTCAGCCAGTTCGGTACCTATATCGGGCAGTACAAAGAAGTTAGGGTCCTCGCCCGATTGGGTAATCAACGCCAGGCCTTTTTCTGTCAGGTCTACACTGTTGTTCTTTTCATCTATAGTGAAGAAAAGCTCCGCATCTACCACCGGCATATTGCGCTTTTGCTCACCTATATAATAGTTCTCCGATTTTTGCAGTACCTGGCGCACACCTTCTTCACTCAGGTATTTTATCAGGGCGCTGTTTTTAGGCAAGCCCCTGTATGCGCGGTATAGCTGAAGGCCACCATTGTCTTTATCGGCTTTGCCTTCGCTTATCAGTTTTTTAGCTTCTGTAATGCTATTGTTAATCACACGCTTCTGTGCTTCCAGCAGGCGTTCGATGCGTGGTTTCAGCGCGTGGAACTGTTGCTCATCACCACGGGGCACAGGGCCTGATATGATAAGCGGGGTACGTGCATCATCCACCAATACGCTATCCACCTCATCCACCATAGCATAGTGGTGTTTACGTTGCACCATTTCGCTGGGGTGGTGCACCATGTTATCGCGTAGGTAGTCAAAACCAAATTCATTATTGGTACCGTATGTAATATCGGCCATATACGCTTTGCGGCGCATAGGCGAGTTTGGTTGGTGTTTGTCTATACAATCGGTAGTAATACCCAGGAATTCAAACAGGGGGCTGTTCCACTCCTGGTCACGACGGGCCAGGTAGTCGTTCACCGTTACAATATGCACGCCTTCTCCCGGCAATGCATTCAGGTAGGCTGGTAATGTAGATACCAGTGTTTTACCCTCACCGGTAGCCATTTCCGCTATTTTACCTTCGTGCAGGGTCATACCACCTATCAGCTGCACATCATAGTGCACCATGTTCCAGGTAACAGTACTGCCCGCAGCCTGCCATGTATTGCTGTAGATGGCTTTATCACCTTCTATGCGTATGTGGTCTTTTTCCAGTGCCAGTTCCTTATCCAGCTCTGTAGCTGTCGAAACCAGTTCTGCATTTTCTTTAAAGCGGCGTGCAGCTTCCTTTACCACGGCAAAGGCCTGCGGCATAATCTTTTCGAGTATCACCTCTATCTGCTCATCACGCTTTTTTACGAGCTTGTCTATTTCATTATAAACAGCCTCGCGCGATTGCACATCACCGGCTTCAAAATTTTCAGCTGCAGCCTTTTGCTGGGCAATCTCTGCATCTATATCTTTCAGGTGTTCGCGTATCTGCTGTCGAAACTCTTGTGTTTTGTTACGCAGCTCATCATGAGAGAGGGATTGCAGTTCGCCGTAGATACGGTTTATTTCGGCCACAATCGGTTGCGTGCGTTTTACGTCTTTATCCGACTTGCTACCGCCAAATAATTTTGAAAGAAAACCAATCATCTTGTTAATTGTAGTATTTACAGTATGTTTTCAAAAATGAAGTAAGAAAGGTGATTATCTTTAAATAACGAACTTTCTAACATCGAAATAATTAAGTATCAAAATGTATGCAGCTTTTTAAAACTGCCATGCTGACACTTAAAGGGCCTCAAAGCTACGCCAAAAGCCGCATTTGAGCAAGGATTAAGACAGGATATGACGGGCGTTAAAAAAAAAATGTCCCTACCTCTTGCAAGGCAATTTTTTTTTTATGTATTTTGGGAAACGATTTAGAAAAAAAGCGCTCAATTATGAAAAAAACCTTCATCCTCGTTACAACTGTGCTGGCTTCGGTTTTTGCTGCTAATAAAGGTTTTGCACAAGACGATGAACTAGTTAGAGTATATCGTTGGTACAATCCGAATGACCAGAACTATATAACAGTAGCTGATGGGGAATACCAGGAAGGCCAAATGCTGAACTGGAACTGGAAAGAAAAAACGCACATTTTCGTTGCTTACCGTAACCCGGCTCCGGGTCGCGTTGCCATCAACAGCTGGTACAATCCGGATACTAAAGATTATGCTTCCATCGCAGAAGATGAGTTTTCTGATGATGATATGATAAAAATGGGTTATACAGGCAAAAAGCTCCAATTCTATGCGCTGACACGCCGTGGACCTAACACTGTAGGTGTCTACCGCTGGTATGTGCCTAAAAATCATGACTGGGTTACAATACCTGAAGAAGCAAATACAGATGCTTATTACAAAAAAGGATATCGTCGTAAATCTTTCCAATACTACGGTATAGCCCGTAGTGCAGATGCACAGATATACAACCAACTGTAAGGTTTTATACAGTTAAAATATTAAAAAAGGCTGCTCATGAGCAGCCTTTATCTTTTGTTATAAGGTTTTGAAAACTGTGCAGGGGTTACATTACCTGCACAATCAGGAATTTTAAGTATTGGGTGGTGGGTACATGCCACAGTATCGGGTGGTCTGATGCCTGTGTTTGCCAGGTTACCTGCCTTATTTTGCGGCGGGCATCTTTAGCAGCCATTTCTATGGTTTTTAAAAACATATCGGGTGGTACCAGGTTGGTGCACGATGCCGTTACCAAAAAGCCACCGGGCTTGGTCAGCTTCATACCACGCAGATTTATTTCCTTATAGCCGGTAATGGCTTTCTGAATATTCTCGCGGCTCTTGGTAAAGGCAGGCGGGTCCAGCATTACCACATCGTAGCGCTTGCCCTCTTTCACCCATTGTTTCAATACATCAAAGGCATTCACCGCATCAAACTTGCATATATTGTCGTACCCATTCAGCTCTGCATTGCGGCGGGCCGTTTTAACGGCATTCTCCGAAATGTCAAGCCCCAGTACACTTTTAGCGCCATAATGTGCGGCATGCAGCGAGAAGGTGCCGGTATAGCAAAAAGCCTCCAGTACATTGGCGCCTTTTACAATATGCTGTATGGCACGGCGGTTGTCCTGCTGGTCAAGGAAATAACCTGTTTTCTGTCCGTTCTCAATATCTACATGGAATTTCAGGCCATTTTCGTTCAGGATGATATTGGTATCGAAAGGGGCTGACAAAAAGCCCTTTTGCTGTGGCAGTCCTTCCAGTTCCCTGACAGGAACGTCA
>CAMLKS010000160.1 GCA_946480675.1 uncultured Bacteroidota bacterium | reverse complement strand
GCCTCTCTTTCAGGCCTTGCCCTTTCGCGGTCGCTCATGAAAACATCTTCAGAGCCGTTTTCGTATTCTATACGCTCTATTTCGCTTTTATTAATAATGTAGGTAGGGCCTTCTGCATTGCTCGCCCTTTTATAAGATATTTCGCGGGTACCTACTTCTTTCACTTTCACATCCAGTACATCACCGTTTCTTTTGTAGAGTTTATCCTGTGCAAGGGCATTTCCGGCAGCTACCAAAGCTATGGAGCTTAATAGGAGTGTTTTAATATGCATGAACTTAGTGGTTTTGGTTTATAACAGCACACATTGTGCCAATATTGTGTTTATAGTTAACTATTTATAAGAAAAAGTGCCATAAGAACTGTCTATAACTACTTCTTTTTCAGCTGCATCTTCCACATATCCTGAAATCTGCGCATATATGTTGAAGCTTTTAGATATTGCTACAATGCTTTCTGCCGTTTCTTTATCCGTAAAGATTTCCAGCCTTTGGCCCATATTAAATACTTGGTACATCTCCTTCCAGTCGGTACCGGCAGCATCTTGTATCATTGTAAATAAAGGTGGGGCATCCAGCAGGTTGTTTTTTACTACGCGCAGGGGTTTGGGCAGGTAGTGCAGGCATTTGCTTTGCCCGCCGCCACTGCAGTGAATGATACCGTGTATCTTATCAAAATGTTGCTCCAGCACCTTCAATACTACGGGTGCATAGGTGCGGGTAGGCGATAGTATCATCTTTCCTACGTTCAGCGGGGTTTCGGTAGCATCTGTTAATGCATACTTGCCATTATATACCACATCCGCAGGCAGATTGGGGTCCACACTTTCGGGATATTTAGCAGCATATTCTTTCTTCAGCATTTCGTGGCGGGCACTGGTAAGGCCATTGCTGCCCATGCCGCTGTTATACTCATCTTCGTAGGTAGCCTGCCCGTAGCTGGCCAGCGATACGATTACATCACCATGCTGCATTTTCTCGGTCGTTACCAGCTTGTCGCGGCGCATGCGGCATGCCATGGTGCCATCTACTATCACGGTACGCACCACATCGCCCACATCTGCCGTTTCTCCGCCCATCAGGCGCACATCTATACCATATTCAGCCAGCCTGTCGAAGTAAGATTGGGTACCGTTTATTAGTTCAGAAATCACTTCGCCCGGTATCAGGTTTTTATTACGGCCTATGGTAGATGAATAGGTAAATGGCCCTGTAGCACCTACGCATAGCAGGTCGTCGGTATTCATTACTATCGAATCGATAGCGATACCTTTCCATACGCTGAGGTCACCTGTTTCCTTCCAATACATATAGGCCAGTATCGATTTGGTGCCTGCACCATCGGCATGCATCAGGTTGCAATATTCCGGGTCATTGCCCCAGTAGTCGGGGTATATTTTGCAAAAGGCATTCGGATAAAGGCCCTTATCCAGTTTGGCTATTGCCTTATGTACATCTTCTTTTTGCGCTGATACGCCTCGGAGGTTATATCTGTTGTTATCTGACATGTGCGGAAACAAAGCGCAAAGATAACAGATTGCAGCATGTTGGGAAATTATCGCCCGTTATACATGTATTTAAATGTATTAATATGCGTTTTGGCAATAGCAATAAAGAAAAAAAGCCGGTCGTTACAGACCGGCTTCCTGTTATCTTATCAAGGTAAGGTTACCTTTTTCTTCCATCAGGTCTTTATCATCACACAGATATTTTATGTGGTAGTAGTAGGTACCTGTTTCCTGGGGGACACCTTTAAATGTGCCATCCCACCTATCCATCGGGTTGGTGGTACTGAATATGATTTGCCCCCAGCGATTAGCTATTTCAAAAGTATGCAGCTTGTGATATTCCAGGTTTACCGGCCTGTAAGTGTCATTATGTCCATCGCCATTGGGTGTAAAGGCATTCGGGCAGAATATTTTACAGCATAGGCCGGCATCTACATATGCAGAATCGGTATAGCTGCAACCCCACCTGTTTGTAACAGTGGTAGATATCATCATGGGTGTTTCCGCTCTCAGTACTACTTCATGATAGCTGTTGTTTTCATAGTACACGGCAGGTGTCCAGTTATAGCTATATTCTTCTCCCTGTGGTACGCGGAGTGTTATTCTATCGCCAAGACAAATGCGGTCGTTATTGGCAAATTCTATCTTCGTTACCGGGTTTTCATGAATGTATATAGAGTCTGCATAGGGTTTTTGCTGGCAACCGTTTTTACCCACAACAGATAATGTTATCCGCTTTTTACCGGTGGTAGACCAGGTTAAATAATACTTAGGCACGTACACGGCATCATTGATGGTCTGTTCATCTGCCGTCCAGTAATACGTGGCATCGTCTGCCAGCCGCGGGGTCATTTCAATTTCTTCATCCAGGCAGGCATTCTGTTTCATATCAAATGCAGCCAGCGGGGTGGGTTTTACATATATCGTTACAGAATCGTAAGCCACGCATACACCGTTGGTCACCCGTACTATCACCTTCTTTTTGCCCGGCGATTGCCAGTTCAGCATAACACGGCCTGTAGTATCTGCATATTTCAGCAGGGCGGTATCCAGGCTCCAATGGTAGATGACACCGGGAACATGTACCACATCGTTAAAAAATTCCACATCCTCGTACTGGCATACGGTATCTTTTGGCTTTTTGACTTTTGCCTGAACATTCGGGGCTATATCTATATCCAAGGTGTCTGTTGCTGTGCATTTGGTACTATCGGTTACTATTACTACATACCTGCCTTTGGCATTCATGGTTGCTGTGGGGTTGGCACAGTCGTCACAGCTCAGGCCTGCAGAGGGGTACCATTTGTAGCTAAGCCCTTCGGCACTGGTAGATGCATTGGCCCTTAATGTAAAGGCCTGCGCACCGTATTGGGTACATATAATGCTATCATTAGGCCGTGCATCTACTTTTATATCTGCGGCCTTGCTTACGGTATATAGCGTATCGGGGCAGCCAAAGCCGGGGTATGGTGTTACAATTACGGCAAATGTTGTACTGATAGAAGGTGTAGGTGTTTGTATAACACGGCCATTGCCATACAGCCTGGTAAAGTTAGCATCCCACCATTGATAGGTATCGAATCCCGGAGGGCCGCTGAGAGATGTAAGTCCGCCACGGCACTCCATGCTGGATGTTTCAAACAAGGTACAGTTGATATCTACATAGGCATACCCGAAATGCCCTGTCAGTGCACAGTCGCCCGTAGCAAAGTCAAGTGTTACGGTTCTTCCGTTCATACTGCCGAGGTCTATGCTGGCCATCGTCCAGGGTTTATAATAAACAGTAGATGATGCTGCAGACTGCTTAAAACCGGGCAGGCTGGATGATGCAACAAAAGAAAACTGAGCACAGGGAACGGGTGCGCCGGTTATGGAATCATATGCTTTTACTTCAAACCTTGGTTGCTCCGATGCGTCGTGGTCGGGGTCTTCCAGCACTACAGCATACCTGAAGATGATGGAATAGCTTTTACTGCCACCCGGTACTCGTAAATGGTAGCGCATAGATTCTGCTTCTGCACCTACGTTGGCATTGCCCAGCTTGAATGAGAAATTGCCGCCTTCAGGGCATAATGTTGGAAAGAGGCCATAGGCGTCTACCGGGCTGGCTGCCGATGTAATGGTATGCCTGCCGGTTATGGGGCCTGACGGGGTAGTAGCAATAGGGCAGCACGTGCCGCCGCCATATCGCCAATTGGCAGTGGTTCCCAGTTCAAAATCGAAATTGGGCGGGCATGCCAGTTGTGCATTGACTACTTGCGACAGTATTAACAATAGCAATAACAGGAGGTATGGTTTCTTCATCGGGTCGTTCTTAAGGTTTGGTATATATTGACCCCATTAAGATATGAAACTATTACTATATTATAAGGTGCACAGGTTTAGGGTTAAACAATTTTAATCGGATATTCATTTCTTTTTTAACTCATGGTTAATTTTCCTTCCAGCATCTGTTTCACCCCCGGCCATTCATCATCTATAATGCTAAACATGGCGGTACTGCGAATGGTGCCATCGTAACGGATACGTTCATTACGAAGGATGCCTTCAAACTGGCCGCCTATTTTCTCTATCGCCTTGCGGCTGCGCATGTTCTTATCCCATGTTCTCAGTTGCACACGTATGGTCTTCAGTGTTTCAAAGCAATGGGTGAGCAGCAGGTATTTACATTCGGTATTATACCCCGTAGCCCAGTAGTTTTTATCATACCATGTCCAGCCTATTTCCAGTTTGCGGTGCTGGGGGTGTATATCCAGGTAGCGGGTGCAGCCTATTACTTTATCAGCGAGCTTATCTATTATCACAAATGGATACTCTTCACCACTCATGCGTTTCAGCACGGCACTGCGCAGTTCGGTACGCAGGGTGTCGGGTTCGTAGCCGGGTATGGACAGGAATTCCCACACATCTTTGTTGGTCGACAGGGCTATCAGTTCATCGAAGTAGGTATCTTCCAGCGGCAGCAGTTTTACGCGTTTGCCTTCCAGTACTACGGGGTGTTTTATCCGGTTCATGCCATAAATATCTATAGCTTTTAGCTGTATGGCAATAACGTAACCATCATTTAACAAGTCTTATTGTTTTCCTACATTTACCGCCATGCGTGTTTTAGAATGTGTACCCAACTTCAGCGAGGGTAGGGATGAACAGAAGATACAAGCCATAGCCGATGCCATACGCCATACGGCCGGTGCCAGCCTGCTGCATATAGATATAAGCCCGGCGGCCAACCGCACGGTTATGACCTTTGCCGGTGAGCCGGAAGCCGTAGTGAATGCTGCCTACAATGCCATACAGAAAGCTGCCGAAGTGATAGATATGCGCATGCAGGATGGTGTGCACCCACGCATAGGCGCTACCGATGTATGTCCGCTGGTGCCACTAAAGGGTATGAGCATGGAAGAAGCTAATGCATGTGCTCATGAACTGGGTGAAAGGGTAGGCCGCGATTTGCAGATACCTGTGTACCTCTACGAGCATTCAGCCAAAAGCGATTACCGCCGTGCACTGCCCGATATACGCAAAGGCCAGTACGAAGGTTTTGAAAAAAAAATGAATACCCCCGAATGGCAGCCCGATTATGGCCCTGCTACCTTCAATGCCGCTACAGGTGCTACGGTAATGGGCGCGAGGGATGTGCTGGTAGCCTTCAATATATCGCTGAACACGCAGGATGTAGAGAAGGCCAACTATATAGCCGACAGGATACGGGAACGTGGATATATGGCTACAGAAAATGGGGTACGTGTAAAGAAACAAGGGCTGCTGCCCAGGCTGCGTGCCATAGGCTGGTATATGGCCGATTTTGAATGTGCACAGGTATCTATGAACCTGCTCGATTACAGGATAACATCGCCACTGAAGGTATGGGAAGCCTGCACACTACTGGCCAATGAAATAGGCGTAACCCTGAAAGGCAGCGAACTGATAGGCCTGATGCCCGAAAGCTGTGTGCTGGAAGCGGGTAGCTTCTCGTACATGGAGCAAGGCCAGGAGGTGCCGGAAGATGAACAGTTATTGATACATGAAGGGATTGCTTACCTGAAGCTGGATAAAGTAAAACCCTTCAACCCGCAGGAAAAGATACTGGAGTATGCCCTGCGAAATGCCAACTTATTATGAAACCATTTTTCTCTTTTGTAAAGATATTTTTATACCCCTTCGCGCTGATATATGGTGCGGTGGTATGGCTGCGAAACAGGTTGTACGATAGCGGGGTCTATTCTTCCATACAGTTTAGCGTGCCGGTGATAACAGTGGGCAACCTGAGTGTGGGTGGTACGGGTAAAACACCGCATGTGGAATACCTGGTACGCCTGCTGCAATACCAGTTTCGCGTAGCTACCATGAGCCGTGGCTATAAACGCCGCACACAGGGTTTTCAACTGGCCGATGCCGATACGAATGCACTGCGCATAGGCGACGAGCCCATGCAATATCATATGAAGTTTCCCGACCTGACGGTAAGTGTGGCGGAAGAACGCATAACGGGCATACCGCGCCTGCTGCAACTGCGCCCCTATGTAGAAACCGTATTGCTGGACGATGCCTACCAGCACCGCTCTGTAAAGGCGGGCATCAACA
>CAMLKS010000159.1 GCA_946480675.1 uncultured Bacteroidota bacterium | reverse complement strand
CTGCCGGTACCATAGCGGCCAAACAAACGGGTGCGTATTTCAAACTTATCCAGCTTGTTAGTGTTGGTCGCTTCCATTTGCAGGTAAGCATAATCGAATGCTTTAGCATTATTGCCGGTGAGGAATGGTGCACGCAGGCTCACCTTGTAGGTACCATTGCCATGCAGGTAGCTGTAATTATGTGTCCATGCCGCATTAACAGATGAATTAGGTAATGCCCGGGCACTGCTCCATTCGTTTTTGTAGATGAGATAATCTTTATCATACACCAGCGGGCGCCACATGGTTTGCGCATAAAGCGCTATGGTATTGTTACCATTCATCAGCCAGTTGAAACCACCGCGATGATACCACAGGCCATCGAGCAGGCGGCTGTTTATCTGCAATTGAAGCTTTGGTTTAAACCTGCTAAGCGGCGAGGTATAATTCAATGTGTAGTTGATAGGTGTGTACTTATCGTACCAGCCCTGGCTCTTCGTGCTTTGGTAATCGTATGCCTGGAAGAAGTGCGTGTTTACCCATACCGTAGCATCTATCTTATGCATGCTGTAGAGATAATCACCTTCCAGGTGCGCACCCAGTTTTATACCATCTACGGGATTGTACCACACATCGGGGCGCACATAGGCACGGTTGTGACGGCGGTCCCACGGTGCGCTAACGCCACCATCCAGTTTCAATGCCAGTGCCTTTGGTGAGAACGGCAGGCCACGCGTTTTATAATTATCCATGATGTAGATATCGGCCAGGCGGAAGCTGGTATCTATCTGCACATTGCGGATACCTTCGGGCACGGTAACCGTGGCAGTATAGGTGCTGTGCAGATTGTCCCAGCCGTACCATTTTGGCAGTACGGTAGCATGTGTCTTTTTCTCAAACCACGTGTTAGGAATATGGAAATCGTGCTTGGCACCATCTTTATCCGTCACTGTAAAATCGATAGGCATTTGCATCTGCCCCCTGCGGCGAAACTTGATATCGTACCTGCCCACGCCGCGCTTGCGAATGCCGGTGATGCCATAGTCTATGGTCTTGGTAGTCTCCAGCCATTGGTCGAAGAACCAGTTGAGATCTACATGGGTAAATTGTATAATTGAATTACGGAAATCTTCAAAATATGGGTGCGCAAAACGCCATTGGTTGAAATAATGCTGCATGGCAGCAAGGAATAAAGAGTCGCCCAACACATACTGCATATTGTAAAGCATGGTAGCTGTTTTATAATATACACCACGATAACCACCTTCATGGCCCAGCGCATTATGGAAATCGTTGGAGTGTGTATTGAGCTGCACTTCATCCTGGTTCAGTGCATCGTACAGGTAAGCATTGTACACGCGCCTGTCTACCACTACTTCCGGCTCGCTGAAGTGGCCTTTATAGCCTTTTACCTTATCAGCCACCAGCGTATCACCATCTATTTTACGCAGCCCCCATGCGGTGAGGAACTGGGTAAAGCCTTCATCCAATGCAGCGCGATAGGTTTCATTATTACCTACCTGGCCATAAAACCAGTTGTGCGCTATTTCGTGCACCAGCAAGCCACGGTAACCGGGGTCGCCACCGCCGTCCAGTGTCAGCATAGGGTATTCCATACCATCGGCAGCATCTGCAGCTACCATTTTGGGGTATTGATACATACCTATGTCTTCAGAGAAGGTCTTGATAATCTTGGCTACATATTCGGCACTGTTCTGCCATTTGGCAGCATGCGGTTCCTGTGCCAGTCCTACGCATTCCACGCCATTCCAGTAGGTGGTAGCTATGCGGTAAGACGGATCGGCCGTGAAGGCAAAGTCATGCACATTATTTGCCTTGAAGCGCCATATTTTACGTTCGCCTTTTTTATACGGTATTATTTCCGATGGCTTTTCATTCCACTTTTTATTTGCAAAGTTCTTGATGTCGAGCTTTTCACGCAGCGTATCGGGCAGCATCTCTTTGCGGTTCATCAGTTCACCCGTTGCTTCTACTATATAGTTGGAAGGAAAATCGAGCGATACATTGTAAGAACCAAAGTCGGCATAAAACTCTTTGTTGAGGTGCTGGTGTGTGTCCCAGCCAAACTTGCGGTCGTACACACATATCTTAGGAAACCACTGCACACCATTGTAATGCTTGAAACCCCATGCATCGTACATCTTCATACGGCGGCGGGTAGCACCGTTATCATAATAGGTTTTGAAGTCCATTACAAAGCGCACCTTAGCACCTGGGTATAATGGTCTGGGCAGGTATACTTTCATAATGGTATTATCCAACTCAGTCTTCACTTCGCTGCCATCAACCGTTAGTTTTTCTACTACAGTACCCAGCCCTTCTTTTTCATACTTGCCCAGCCTTATTTTGGTATTGCTTGCTTTCTCCAAGGCGTGCAGGTGCGAACCCTTTACAAAGGCATTCTGCCACAGGTGGAAGAATACGAAGTGCAGCGTATCGGGAGAATTGTTCCAGTACTCCAGTGTTTCCGCCGCTTCTATTATGTGTTTTTCTTCGTCTATCCGTGCATCTATATCATAATGCACATCCTGCTGCCAGTAAGCGGCATCGGGCATACGGTTCTTCCAATAGAGTGTATTGCCGGGGCTTCTGAATGCTCCGTTTTGCGCTGATGCATAATAGGTTGCACCCGACAGCAAAACCATCGCCAGTAAAAATTTCTTCATATCAATGCTAAATGCGGCCTGAAAATACAAAACGAAACCATAGCAAACAGGGGGATATAAAAGGGGAAGCCTTACATAAGCATTGGCGTTAATTTAAAAAAAATGTTATACCTTTGTGTGCAGAGATAAGGAAATGTGGCGCTGATCTTCTGGCAGCCCCTGTAATTACACCAATCACTCATATTCCACTCATTACCCCACAATATAAACCTATTAGAAGGCCGCCTTCATGGCGGTTCTTTTATTTATGTACTCTCCGCTACCGAACGAAAGGCATTCACATATTTATCAATGTATGACTGTATGTTTTTACTCTTGTATTGCACAATGAAACGGGGGTGCTCCAAAGGGATGATGGTATCAAAGAAATGATGTTCTTTATTCAGCTTTTGCAGAAAGGCGATGTTCTTACCCAACCCCAGGCAAAAGCAAACACCCGGCACGGTGCCTATGGATATCTGCCTGCGGATGTTTTCAATGATGTAATCTTTCACAGCAGCGATGAGTGCGGGACTGTCATAATAATTATAGTTCTTTTCCTTGCCGGCTGCATCTACACTGGTGAAGCCTAAAGGGCAAAGGGAATTGATATAGAACTTTTGATAAAAGGCTGCTACGCCGCCAAAGGCATGTATCATTTCATACATAAAAACAGAAGAAGGTTCGTGCGTGAGCTTGCCATGATACGGGATGTTGCATTCACTTATCAGGCGCTTGGGGTCTGTAAAGGGTACACCCGTAAGCCCGGCACCAAAGCGGCCGGGGTTGATGCCGAGGATAAGGTACCGAGGTTGCGTATCACTATAATACTTTTTATAGAAAGCCGAGGAAACCTTCAGCGCTTCGGGATTTTCTATAAATGGGTTCATGACGCGGATGCCAGCCGGCAATGGCGCGCCGGTATATTGCAGTTGCTTATTGAAACGGATGACTTTATCTGCGAACGTCATGATGCAAATGTAAAATGATACAACATGCACTTAGTTTAATATGTCGTTAAGTGTAGTACTTACCGATTTCGTTTTACTGAGATCATTAAACAGGATAAGATAAATGAACCCATCTTTTTCAATGAAGGCTAATTCAGATTTAATGCCTACCTCTGATTTGTACTCTATGATCAGCAGCTTTTTAGAACTGCTATTGAAAGAAAAACCGATTTTACTAGATGTAGTAGTATAAATTTTCCGATCCTGTTTATGCTCTATTAAGAACATGTTGCTATCAGTTGTGACATTGATCTTTTCAACTTTCGGAATTTCTTCCACTGCATACCATCCGCCAAAAGGATCCGTACCAATGCCGCTATAAATGACACCGGAACTTAAATCTAGCGGCTTCTTATGCATTGAAACAGAAAAAGCACCGCATGTAAACGGTAACCTCAAAACCAAAACATAAATGGAATCCTTGCCCGCAAAAACAGTGACAGGGCTTTGAGATCGGGTCTTATAAGTACATTTCACTTTAAGATCCGTACTTGTTCCCGGTTTAAATGGTTGCAAATAATATTTAGGCAACCTTTTATCGAACTTTCCTAATGACGGCTTTGTGTATATTAAGGTTCTACAAACATTATACGCAGGTACAAGCAGCACAGAAACAATTATTATTAATGCCGCAATTCGAAAATAGTTTCGTTTCATGTAGATAGATAAACGTATCTGAAGGTAAAAGATACCTTCAATTCTGATTAATCAATAATAATTGATTATCCGAAAAGACTACATTCTATCCTTTATCATAATGATGGTGAAACAAATAATCATACATGCAGCAGATATTTTGTTCATCAGCATAGCATATTTATAGCGTGCTTCGGCAGGGTCTTTCAGGATGCGGGCAAACCACCAGTTGAAATAAATAATGAGCGGCGACAGGCAGGCAACGAAAATAAAGAAATCGGTCAGCGTGCGCCAGGTGGTGAAGTAGTGATAACAAACGATGGCTGATATCACAAAGAAGATACCCGAGAAAATGAAGGTACCCTTTACACCCAGCTTGTAGCTAATGGTATAATCGCCACGCTCGCCGTCCTCTTCGTGCTGGTACACCTGTGTAAGCGGGTAAGAGCCACCCAGCATCAGCGAAGCTATAAGCATACCTTCCAGGTTGGCAGGCGTGAACCAAGACATATCTACCTGCCGTTGTGCCGTCATGCTACTAAGCATGAAGGTATAACCACCCTGGAAGAACATGACACTGAGCCATCCCCAAAGCGGGTATTTTTTCAGGCGGATTCCATCCCAGCTATATGATTTTGAAAAGGCTATATACCCCGCTACCAGCAGTACATTTTGCCAGCCGGTGAGGGCACAAATCAATAACCCTGCCACATCTACAATAATGCTGGTATAATACATACTGCGCTTTATGGGCGGCGGATGTTCCAGCCCGCCGATGCTACCCGTGTCTTTATCCATATAGCTGTTATACAGATTGCTGGCAGGATAGATAAACAAATGAAGCACAATGCCTACAATTAAAATATCTATGGCATGAATATTTAAGGATTGACTGATACCGAACCAGAATACGGGGAAGAGGTAGATGGAAAACGGTATCCGCAAATGCAGGATCGTATCCTTATCGAATAACTGACGGGTGTATGATATAGACTGGTTCAAAAGTGAAACGCATTTTAAATGATAAGATGATGAGCCCTACTGTACAAGCTATTGGCACTGCGGTACCTGTAAATAAAATATGCCAACAGGACCATTATGATATATTAGAATCGGCAAACGGACTGAACCGCTCGGAAAGACTGACACTGCGCCAGATATACAGCAAAAGCGGCATTGAATACCGGCATAGTGTGTTGAGTGAATTTGGGGCGGAAGATGCGGAAGACAATCAACTATTTCATCCATCGGGCAGGTACCCGCAAACAGATATAGCGCAACGCATGCAAATATATGAACAGCATTCCAGCGACCTATGTGCCGAAGCCTGCCGCGATGCTTTTGCACAGCTAGACCTGCTGAAGAAAGAAGATGTAACGCATGTGGTAACCTTTAGCTGCACCGGCATGTATGCACCGGGCCTGGATATAGAGCTGACTGAAAAGCTGGACTTGCCGAGGAATGTAGAGCGTACCTGCATCAATTTTATGGGCTGCTATGCGGCCATCAATGCATTAAAGTATGCCTATCACATTGTGCGTTCGGAACCGGAAGCGGTGGTGTTGCTGGCAGGTGTGGAGCTGTGCTCGCTGCACTACCAGAAAAGCAATGAAGCCAACCAGATGGTGGCAAACGCCCTGTTTAGCGATGGGGCTGCAGCCGCCATTGTATCGGCAAGAAGCCTGAGCAGTGATGCACATAACCTGAAGCTGGCACTGAAAAGTTTTTATGCAGAGTTTGAGCAAAGTGCCAGCAATGAAATGGTGTGGCGTATCGGCAACCTGGGTTTCGACCTGCGGCTGACACCTGAAG
>CAMLKS010000158.1 GCA_946480675.1 uncultured Bacteroidota bacterium | reverse complement strand
TAAACAGGCGCAGCATACCGATACGATTGATATAAGCGATTGAATTGTACTGCATTACATACTTATCGGGGTAATAGCTTTCCAGCGAATATATATTGCCTTTGTAGAAGACCTTGAAGTATCCGCTCTGATCGCGATAGGCTACCATATTATCGGCTACACGCATTTCCTGTGGTGTAAAGAAACCTATAGAACGCACACTATCGCCATAGAATATTTTAAAATACCCGTCGTTCGACATATAGGCTACTACATTATCGCCTGCCTGGTAATTATTTGGCGGAAAATCTTCTACCACATAGGTTTGCCCGCTATGGAATATTTTAAACTGCCTGTTGATATCTACATAAGCTACCGTATTCCTGCCCACCTCAAAACTGCTCACCGCATAATCTTCCTGTTCTACAATATTGCCCTGGTAAAATATGCGGAACTGATTTGCATAATTATCGTAAGCCGCAATATTATCGGTCACTTTAATAACCTCTAAAGGATTGCCTGCCAGGAAGCCCTCTATGGGATATATGGTACCATTATAGTATGCTTTGTACTCGCTGCGCACCCCATCAAAAAATAGCAATACACTATCGCCCAGGAAATATTGCGTACAGAAGGTAGAAAGATTTTTTACTGTGCCTTTATCAAATACATTCAACGATTTGCTGTTGAGGAAAGCTACAAGGTTGTCGGTGACTCTAAACTCGTTTGTAAAGCCGGCATTGAGTGTGCGCATGGCACCACCATAGTATATTTTAAAAGAACGGGAATTATCTAAATAAGGGATGGCAATACGGCCTGTTTTTACCTCCATAGGCACCAGGTAGTCTATTTTTCTTATCATACCCTTATCCCATACCATTACCTGGTTCTGGATGTTTACATAATAAGTAAGCTGAGCGTAAACAGTAGATGTAAAGGATATGGTTATGGATAGCAGTAATAGTGTGAATCTTAACAGGCTACGTGGCATGGGCGCAGTATTTGTGCTAATATAGCTAATAAAAATAAAAAAGCCGGCCCGAGAACAGGCCAGCCCCTATAAACCCTATCACTATGAAAACTTATACGAAATTAAATGCTGATTAAATTTCAGCAAAATAATTCACCCGATTTTTAGTATTTATTAACAGAAAAGAGAAAAACAGCAGGAATAAAAAAGCCAGCCTGAGAACAGGCCAGCCCCTATAAACCCTATCACCATGAAAACTTCTTATAATGACGCTTTCGCGAAATCTTTCTTTGTGGTAATTGTTAACGCAAAGGTAAGGTGTGTTTTAATTTAAAACAAGTATAATGCTAAAAAAATGGCATTAATTTTTCACATCCAGTACACATTTGCATCAACATCTTTCCTGTAGCGTATTTCAGCTTACTACTTCTTTTTCTTCGGCGTGAAGATAGCTATCATCCTGCGGCCTTCCATCTTTGGCATTGATTCCAGGGAACCTACTTCTGCCAGCCTTTCAGCAAATTTCAGCAGCAGCAGCTCACCCCTCTCCTGGAACATGATAGCACGGCCTTTAAACTGCACATAGCATTTTACCTTATCTCCATCTTGCAGGAATTTTTCGGCATGCTTTGCTTTAAAGTCGAAATCGTGATCATCCGTATTCGGTGTAAAACGTATCTCTTTTACTTCCGATTGCTTAGATTTTGCTTTCTGCTCCTTATCCTTCTTCTTCTTCTCGTACAGAAACTTGCGATAGTCTATCAACCTGCATACCGGGGGCACAGCGTTGGGAGATATTTCTACCAGGTCTACTTCCTGCTCTTCTGCAAAGCGCAGTGCCTGTGCTATAGGATAAACGCCGGGCTCTATACCTTCACCTATCAAACGCACTTCCGGTGCTGTTATCTCCCTGTTTAAACGATGCTCGTTTTGCGGTACTCTAGGTTTGAAATACGGTCCTTTACTTCTTTTCTGCATTAAATGTTCTTAAAAAATTTTGTGGGCAAAAATAGTGCTTTTACTATTCAGATGTATATGAATTGCAATATTTCATATTAAGCTGTAGCTACTGCTTTCTTGCCGCTTGTTTGTGTTTTTATAATATCCAGCATTTCTGATTTGTAAGCTTCTAATAAAACTGTGCCTTTATCGCCCTCGCCATGCTTGCGCACCGCTACCATGCCTTCATTCATTTCTTTTTCCCCTACTACCAGCATGTATGGTACTTTCATTAGCTCCGTATCACGTATTTTTTTACCTATCTTCTCGTTGCGGTCATCTACTTCTGCACGTATACCGGCTTCTTTCAGCGTAGCAGCTACCTGCTCTGCATATCCGCCAAACTTATCGCTGATAGGCAGCACTTTCACCTGTATAGGTGCCAGCCAGAAAGGCAGGTTGCCACCGCAGTGTTCCAGCAATACAGCTATGAAACGCTCCATAGAGCCGAATGGTGCACGGTGTATCATTACTGGGCGCTTGCGGCTGTTATCGCTATCTACATACTCCAGTTCAAAACGCTCAGGCAGGTTATAATCTACCTGTATGGTACCCAGCTGCCAGCTGCGGCCCAGTGCATCTTTCACCATAAAGTCGAGCTTAGGGCCGTAGAATGCAGCTTCGCCGTATTCTACTACTGTCTTCAGGCCTTTTTCGCTTGCGGCCTGTATAATGGCCTGCTCTGCTATCTCCCAGTTCTCTTCGCTACCTATATACTTGCTGCGGTCTTCCTGATCGCGCAGTGATATTTGTGCGGTAAAGTTTTCAAAGTCCAGCGATGTGAACACAAACATTACGAGGTCTATTACCTTTTTAAACTCTTCCAATACCTGGTCGGGACGGCAGAAAAGGTGCGCATCATCCTGGGTAAAGCCACGCACACGTGTAAGGCCATGCAGCTCGCCCGATTGCTCATAGCGGTACACGGTACCAAATTCTGCAAGGCGCAGTGGCAGGTCTTTGTAGGAGCGTGGTGCTGTTTTATATATCTCGCAGTGGTGCGGGCAGTTCATTGGTTTCAGCATGAACTCTTCGCCTTCCTGAGGGGTAGTAATGGGTCGGAAGCTATCCTTGCCATACTTTTCCCAGTGGCCTGAAGTAACATACAGTTGCTTGCTGCCTATATGCGGTGTTACTACCGGCAGGTAGCCGCTATCTATCTGTGCTTTTTGTAAGAATTGTTGCAGGCGTTCGCGCAGCATAGCGCCCTTAGGCAACCATAAAGGCAAACCGCTACCTACTTTTTCAGAGAAGGCAAACAGCTCTAGTTCTTTACCCAGCTTGCGGTGGTCGCGTTTTTTAGCTTCTTCCAGCAGTGCCAGGTATTCATCCAGCTCCTTCTGTGCAGGG
This sequence comes from uncultured Bacteroidota bacterium, assembly GCA_946480675.1. The sequence continues at coordinate 2,805 of CAMLKS010000158.1, read as the reverse complement.
AAGGTGATACCGTATATACGGGTCAGCATTTTGTTCTTTTCATTACCACGCCAGTAAGCGCCCGCAATGTTCATCAGCTTGATGGCTTTGATAGGTGCAGTGCTGGGTATATGCGGCCCACGGCACAGGTCGGTAAAGCCGCCTTGTGTATAGAACGTGATGTCGCCGTCATTCAGGCCTTCTATCAGTTCCAGCTTATATGGGTCGGCCTTTTCAGTAAAGTATTTTACTGCATCGGCTTTAGATACTTCTTTGCGTTGATAGGTGCTGTTGTTTTTTGCCAGCTCCTTCATCTTATCTTCTATCTTCTTCAGGTCTTCTTCTTTTATAACCCTGTCGCCCAGGTCTATATCATAATAGAAGCCATTTTCGATAGAAGGGCCAATGCCCAGCTTCACGCCGGGATACAAAGCCTCCAGTGCCTCTGCCATCAGGTGGGCAGATGAGTGCCAGAAGGTAGATTTTGCACCACGGTCGTCCCAAGTCAGCAATTTCAGCGTAGCATCATTATTTATTGGGCGTGTAGCATCCCACACTTCACCATTTACCTCGGCAGCCAGCACCCTACGTGCCAGCCCTTCGCTTATCGATTTTGCTACGTCCAGCGCAGAAGTACCTTCCTGGTATTCTCTTACCGCTCCGTCGGGCAAAGTAATATGAATCATATTTATTCTATTCGTTTTTAAACAGGTTCGCAAATGTACGAATTGCCTGTGTGTATATAAAAAAACCCGCCGGATACCGGCGGGCATACATTATATAAATCCGGTATTATTTCTTCACGAAGTAGGCCGTCATTTTTACTTTTTCAGGCTCGTTTGCACTGTTCATTTTCGTAGCGAAATAAGAGAACGTAAATTTAGAGTCCGTAATTTCTACTACATCGCCATCTATATCCCTTCCAAAAAGAGATTCCATACCATACAGGTATATTTTGGTATCGTTTTCAGTCAATCCCCATTCAAAGTAAATATCGTCTGACTCACCCGTCTTGCACTTATCCGGACCCGGAATGTGCGAACCATCGTGGTTTTCACGGAACTGCAGATAGTCATCTAATATGCAATCGGGCAGTTTAAAATCAGGTGGTAGCTTTATAGTGCTTTCACTCAAAGAATCTCCTCCTGTTGAAGTAAGATATGTCAGCTTCATATCTGAAACTTTCCACCTGTTATCGCGCAGCATCTGGGCCTTTGATACAGGCACTTCCACTTTTTCGCATGAACCCAATATAAACAATGCAGCTACAAATAGCAGACAATATTTCATAGAAATTTTAACATTAAGTCCCTAAAACTAATCAATATCTTGATGTTGCAAAAGATTTAGGAGGGAAATTTATTTCTTGTTCTCTGCAAAAATGGCGTCGGGCAATCCTTTGTTTATGGTATAGTCCAGGTATTCTATCTGTATCCTGCCTTTCTTAGGTTTCTTGCTTGCTGCTTTTTCTACATCGGCTTTTGTAGCACCATCGTAGTCCATCGTCACACCTTTGGGTATCTTAAACTCTTTGGTCTCAATATAAAAAATAACTTTGTCGGGCAGCCCCTGTTTTTCATATTTACCAAATTCAAGGTCCATTTTTATAGTACCGTTTTCGCGTGTAGTGGTTTCGGTACGCATAGCTAATACGCGCTGCTCATCTATCCATATCTTGGTAAGTATAATATCGCCCTGCTCTGTATTAGGTACTACCTTTATTACGCGTAATAGCTTACCATTTATAGTTTCCGTACCGGCATCTATTACCGTGGCACTCTGGTTGGGCATCAGGTTGCCCAGTGCCATATTGGTGCTCCTTTTGGGCAATATAGATATACCACCGTTGCGCTCCAGTTTCATTTTATCAGGCGCTTTAAAGTATAGCTTACCATTCAGCGGTGGCACGCGCATGTAGGCTATGTCTATTTTCATTTTCACATTGGCCTCATAGTCTTTTATCGAATCTATCTTTTGCCGCAGCTTTACAAATAGCTTTTCAGCATCCATTTGCTGGGCAAACGCCTGTATGCCGCATAGCAATTGCACTGCCAGTATCCATATACACTTCTTCATGACTTAATATCTTTCTTACGGAAATAAAAAACAGTTGCACCTACAAACAGTATGGTATATACCACCAACACGATGGCTGAAAAACGAATGGCATCGTACGGCACCGGGTCATCAAAAAAACCCTTCCACCCAACCATATGCGTGGTAAAGAGGTATTGCTTGACCACATCGAATATAGGCAGGTCGAGCGTAGAGAATATCATGAGTACCACAATGATGCCCATAGTGCCCATGATAGGCCCGATAGAATTATCTGCAAAAGCAGATAACAGTAATGCCAGCGCAGCTACAGTGGTCATAGCCAATGCTGCAAACATAAAAGCAGCTACATAGCGCCACATAATATCATCTTTCAGGAGCACCACAAAGGCATCACTCTTCATATTCACAAGGTCGCCTGTGCCAAAGAAGATGATAGATAAGCCCAATGCTATTACTGCCAGCCATAGCAACAGTAGCAGTGCATAGCACACCGCCGCAGTGAATTTTACCAACACTATCTTACTACGTGATACCGGTTTGGTAAGCAGCAAGCGTAATGTGCCCATATTGGCCTCGCCCGCCAGCACATCGCCGGCTACCAATGCTATCAGTAAGGGTATCTGCACTAGCAGCGATTGTAGTATGATATAAGTAACCAGGTAGCCATTCAGCACATTACCACCAATATCGAACTGCGCCGAAACGCCTTGCATAGCAAAGGCAATAAAGTTCTTTCCATCGGCCACCAGGGCCAACTGTATCACCAAT
>CAMLKS010000157.1 GCA_946480675.1 uncultured Bacteroidota bacterium | reverse complement strand
TTGCCTGTGTTAAAAACTGCTTAAAAAATAAAGGAGGCTTTTGGCCTCCTTTATTTTATATAATAAGTATTCTATAATACTACTCTATCACTAATTTTTGTATTTGTTTTTCGCCGGCAGCCGATAAGGTTACCAAATAAACACCACGAGGTAATTCTGTTAAATTGATCTCCTGGCTGAACTGGCCACCATTGTGTTTATAAGTATTATTATATACCAGTTGACCGGTTATGTTTGCGATAGTAACATCTACATTGTCAAACGCTGCTGCACTGGCAAACTGCAATACAAATTTGCCTTTGGTAGGGTTGGGGTACATACCGAATGAAGAAATAGCATTTGCGGCATTAACACCTGCAGGGAACAGCCTTCTTTCAAACTTTACGATGTAATCTTCCGTTTCTCCTGAGCTATAAGGGCCACAGGCTTCATCAGACGGAATGTTAGGTGCCAAATCGTTATTCAATACTACACGCAAACCTGTTTCCAAACCTGTAATTACGGTAGATGGGATTGTTACGTTATCGACTACGGTAAAGCTTCCAATGCCGGTATAACCGGTGAATACACGCTCATATGGCACATCATACTGTTTATTATTGTTGAAGTCCATAAATATGGTAATCTTGGCATCCGCATGTTCTACTGAACGCTGTGTGTGATATACTACAAGACTATAAGTGCTATCAACATCCAGTATCATAGGAGTATCATCCGTATGATCTGTGCGTTTGCGGTTGGCATCCGGATTCAGTACGTGAGGGCCACCTGTATATATTGTGTACGGGCCTACGCTAATACCACCGATATCACTGCTATCATTTTTACCACCCATAGACTGGCTATAGCAATAACATTTGTAACCTGCCTTTGCATTTACCAATACAGGGTCTGAATAGGTTGTATCATCGGTAGCCTGGCATATCATGCGTACACGATAGTATAAAGGCTGGCCGCCAAAAACACGCATCAGGGTATCTTTATCAGTACTGGCTGTTATGTTCGACCAATAAACATTATCGCCGGATACCTGCCAGAAACGTTGCAGTTCAGATTTTTTCTTCTCATATGTTGTATCCAGTACGATATAGTCGTAACCGGCACAAATGCTGGTATCCGTAGCCTGGCCGGCACCCGGATTAACCGGGCCTGAACAAGGCTCATAACGCATATCCACTATGTAATCTTCTGTTTCACCTTCGCCGCTGAAACCACATGAATCGGCATTGTTAGGCGCATCCCTCAGCACTACACGCATACCTGTCAACCCTATTTCGGCCGACATTGGTATCTGGAAAGTATCTACTTCCGTATCTGCTATTAATGACAAACTATTTATTTGCGTTTGCATCACTTTTTCGGCTGCGTCAAAAACACCATCACGGTCCAGGTCTATAAACACGGAAACATTGGCATCTTTAATAGGAGTAGTAGTGCTGGCTGCTGCAGATGTGATACGTGACACCGATATCCTGTATACAGAATCGCGATACATTACTATAGGCGGCAGTGTATGTTGGAAGGTAGTGTACGTTTTGTTGGCGGTTGCATTACCAGATGGCGGGCTGGCCACACCATTGTTCAATATCGTATCCGATTTCGGTTTGTAAATAGATTGTTCGATAAGCGTTACATTACCTATATCCAAACCTGTAGCTATAGCCGCACCATTATCGCAGTAGCAGAACATAAAATCAGCTATATCCACTTTCCATGCTTGTGTAGTATATGACAGGCCTGAATTAGTACATGTAATATTACAACGGTACCACATAGGTGTGGTGATTACATCTGATATGCTATTTGTTGTTGCACCTATAATTGTATTCCATGTGGTGCCATCATTTGATGATTCCCATTGAAATGTAAGGCCGGAAATAATACCTGTGCCACTAACTGTAAGAGAAAATGGTTTGCCGGGACAAACTTGTGTAGGGCCTGTAACTTCAAATTCAGGTGTACCCGTACAAGGGATCAAACCCCAAAGATAACTTTGGCCTGTAGCCGGGCGGCCGCCACCGCATGTTACCCAGGTTGTGCTATTGGGTGTAGGCGATGTGCCTAAGTTTGGCAGCATCTGGAAATCATTTTGATTCCTGGCAATACCTACAGCCGCATATGAAGGGAAATTGCCGCTGCCTACCTGATCATACAAAATCTCTACAGCGCCACCTTCGTGAAGAATGTATTGATAGCTTATATAAAAGGCAGGAGAACAGCAAGTGCCCCAGTTTTTAAACTCCAATATGAAAACTCGATTGGGCGCGGTACCTATAGTTGTATAAGTAACCGGTGTGGTACTGGAATTTTGTCCATAAGCATCATGCCACTGTGCAATAACAGCCGGCGCCATATACTGCATAGCACTTTGAGATGCGCCCAAGTACATATTAGTATTATTACCGAAGCACATATACCCATTGGTATGCGCGGTAACTGTGGTATAAGGTACACCACAAAAGGTAAACGGAAAACCTATCGGTATGTTTTGTACATAACTATCATCCCAGTTGCCAAAAGTGACAGGCGTACCGCTGGACAAATACGTAAAAGGTTTGTTAGACGAAACGAACGGATATGCTGCTGCCGTAGTAGGCAATTGCGCGCCGGAAGAAAATGGCAGCATCAATGCGCAACACAACGTTAAGGACAAGTTTCTTAAGAAACGTCGTATTTTTGAGGGTTGTAAAAGTTTACTTTCCATACATTTTATATAAGTTACATGATAAGACAAAGAAGCATTTTGCCCCAATGAGAACAAAATGCAATTGTAAATTAATAAACTTTAGCAAAATTTTACAAGGTCGTTATTGAGTTTCATAGGTCTTTAATCCCGTTTTAATGTTATTATTAAAATGTATGTTTATAGTAAGTCGGTTTTAAAGGCATATATTTCTGTAAAATTCTACTATTTTTACGCGCAAAATCTGAAACATGCAATTTCCCGACGCAATTAAGTACACAAAGGACCATGAATGGCTGAAGCTGGAAGGTAACGTAGCTACAGTAGGTATTACCGAATTTGCACAACGTGAGCTGGGCGATATCGTATTTGTAGATATCAATACTGTAGGAAAGGCACTGGGTGCAAATGAAATATTCGGCACTGTTGAAGCAGTGAAAACAGTTTCTGACCTTTATTTACCTGTTGCGGGTACGGTTAATGAAGTAAATGCCGAACTGGAAGGCAATCCGGAATTTGTAAACCAGGACCCATACGGCAAAGGCTGGATGATAAAAATGACGGTAGATAACCCGGCTGAAGTAGATGCACTGCTGGATGCAGCCGGTTACAAAGCTGTAATAGGTGAATAACAGCACCCCAAAAAGCATACATTACACATTCTATAAAAGAGCAAAGTTGGTAGCATGGCTATGGACTTTGCTCATTTTTATTTTATGCTTTATACCCGGTAAAGACCTGCCGGATGTAAAAGTGCCGCTAATAGATAAATGGGCACATATCATATTATTTGGTGTTTTCAGCTACCTGTGGCATGTGGTAAACCCTGCTAACAGCACCAGATACAGGCTAATATTGCTGATAATAACCATATACATGGGCTGGCTGGTAGAATATGTGCAGGGGCACTACGTACCCGGCCGGAGCCAGGATAATATGGATACATTAGCTGATAGTATTGGCGGGCTGGTGGGCGTTATGGCATATTCCATGTACTATAAAATACAAAATACACGGCTTAGGCTATACTCTTAAGCTGCACATCGCTTAGATTCACTATTTTAGCGAGTAATACTTATATAAATCTTCTTTTTGCACAAATGATATACCGTAGTAAAGCCCCACTAAGGATAGGACTGGCAGGTGGTGGTACCGATGTTAGCCCGTATTGCGATATGTACGGAGGTGCTATCCTGAATGCTACTATTTCATTATATGCATATGCCAGCATAGAACTGCTTTCTACCAACGAGATCATTATTGAAGCCACAGACAGGAGGGAAAGTGTGTGTTATGAAAAAGCAGACAAACTGCCGATAGATGGTACGCTGGACCTTGCCAAAGGTGTTTATAACCATATAGTAGCTAAATACGGCCCTGTTAACAGTGGCTTCAAGCTGACAACATTTGTGGATGCGCCTGCCGGCTCGGGATTGGGCAGCTCTTCTACCCTGATGGTAGCTATTATTGGTGCCTTTGCAGAATGGCTACGACTACCTTTAGGGGAATATGACATTGCACACATGTCTTATCATATAGAACGCGTGGAACTGGCTATGGCAGGTGGTAAGCAAGACCAGTATGCTGCTACATTCGGCGGCGTGAACTTTATGGAATTTTATGAGAATAACCGTGTTATTGTAAACCCTCTGCGCATCAAACAGAAATTCCTTTTCGAACTAGAAAATAACCTGCTGCTATACTTTACCTCTACCAGCCGCCTGTCTTCTACCATCATCGAAGCGCAGAGCAAGAACGTGACGGACAAGAACGAGAAATCGATAGATGCGATGCACCAACTGAAACAGCAAGCCAATATGATGAAAGAGGCTTTGCTGAAAGGTGCCGTAGATGATATAGGCAAGATACTGGACTATGGTTTCCGTTTTAAAAAGCAGACGGCACAGGGTATATCTAACACAGCCATGGATACCATATATGAAACTGCATTGGCAGCAGGCGCCACCGGCGGAAAAGTGAGCGGTGCCGGCGGTGGTGGTTTTATGATGTTTTACTGTCCCGGCACTACACGTTATAATGTAATGGCCGCACTAGAAAAATTTGGCGGTGCATTTCGTAATTACCAGTTCGTGGAGCACGGGCTATCAACCTGGAGTGTATAATGGAATGTATCATATTGGCCGGCGGGCTGGGCACAAGGTTGCAAAGTGTAATAGGGGAACACCCCAAATGCATGGCCCTTGTAAACAGCAAGCCTTTTCTGCACTACGTTTTCGATTACCTGGAACAGCATGGCTGCACACGCGCCATATTATCGCTGGGCTTTAAACATGAAGAGGTGCTGGACTGGGTGCAAACACAAAGCAGAAGCTTCAGTATAGACCATGTAATAGAGCACGAGCCTTTAGGTACCGGTGGCGGCATCAGCCTTGCTCTTACTAAAGCTGCTGAAGACGATGTGCTGGCACTGAATGGTGATACCCTGTTTTTAGCTGACCTGAATGCTTTAATGCAATTTCATAAAAGCAAACAATCGCAAACCACACTGGCTTTGAAGCACATGACCGATTTTGAACGTTATGGTGTGGTGAAAACCGATGCCGATGGTTGCATTACCTCTTTTGAAGAAAAGAAATATTATGATGAAGGGCTGATAAACGGTGGTGTTTTTGTTATCAATAAAAAAGCATTGACAGAAAAAAAGCTCCCTGTTAAATATTCATTTGAAAAAGACTACCTGGAGGCATTTGTATCCGAAAGGAAATTTTTTGGCTTTTCAAGTGATGCCTATTTTATTGACATAGGCATACCTGCCGATTACGAAAAAGCACAAAGAGATTTTACGACTTTGTTTTAATTGGGAATGATGAACAGTAAGCCAAAGATATTGATTGTAGGCCCAGCGTATCCGTACAGGAACGGGCCATCCGTTTACCTGTATCATTTATGCAAGCAGCTATCGCCCGACTTTGAAATGGTGGTGGTGAACTATAGCATGCTGTACCCCAACTTCCTGTTTCCCGGTAAGACCCAATATGATGAAAGCAAAGAGGCATTAGCATTTCCTAATGTAAGGCTGGTAAACAGCCTGAACCCCCTCAGCTGGATAAAAACTGTGCGCTACATCAATAAACAGCAACCGGATATGATCGTTTTTGACTGGTGGCACCCATTCTTCGCCCCTTGTCATACGGGCATCATCAGCTTTCTTAAAAAAAGCCTGAAACGAAAAGTAGTATACCTGACAGAAAACGTCATTTCTCACGAGGCCAACAAAACAGATAAGGCACTTACACGCCTGGCACTAAAAAATGCTAATTGCTTCCTGGCCCTTTCAGATGCTGTAAAGAAGCACTTGGAATCGATGTTTGATAAGCGCGTGTTCAGGTCTGAACTACCTATCTATGATTTTTACAGGCTGAGCAAACCGGAAGAGAACGTAAGAGCTTCTTTCGGGTTCAGCGATACGGATAATGTATTTCTTTTCTTTGGCC
>CAMLKS010000156.1 GCA_946480675.1 uncultured Bacteroidota bacterium | reverse complement strand
TTTTTTATATGGGAGCCTGCCAATGTATCCGCTCGCCGGTGCTTTTATTACCGCATACCCCATGTTGATGCGTGCTGTGCCTGCCGCTGCCTTTGCCTGCTCGGCGCGTGCAATGGCCATTTTGTGGGCTGCTTTGGCAGTTTTCAGCTGCATTTCAGACACGACTTTATTTTCTACCAGGGGCGTTAGCTTATCTACCTCCAGCTGTGCTGCTACTACAGCAGCTTCGGCGGCATGCTGGTTGGCTACAGCATTATTTAATTGCTCACGGTAGGGTTGCTCATCTATCCTGAAAAGCGGCTGGCCGGCAGTTACATACGCCCCTTCATCAACATAAATATGATCGAGGTAGCCATTTACCTGTGAACGTATGGCAACGTCTGTTTTGCCTTGTATAGCTGCTGTATAATCCTGCCAGGTAATGGCTGCGGCTGTATCTACAGCCAGCACCGGTACGGCGGGTGTTTGTGCGCCTTGCTGCCCGGCCGATGAATCCTTACAGCTTTGCAGCGCAAATGCTAATAAAATGCTTGTTACAATAAAAGTGGTTCGTGCAATTGGTCTAGAATGTTTCATCTGGTTCATAATTAAGATGCAAAAGAACCAAGCTTGCCTTACAGAAATTTGCCATAAATGACCAGTGCATTTATAAATGACGAATTGAATTGGTCATTTATAATTGAAATAATCGAAATGCGTGCTTTTCTTTGCACGAGATGGAGTAGGTATGTTTCGTATTGGTAAAAACATAATGGAGAATGTGTGGTTCCAGGAATTCCTGGTGTTTGCAACCCTGTTCGTGCTGTTCACGCTCAACGACTGGATGCTGATAACCAGCTGGAATGCATTGTGGGTAGGATTGGGTTATTTCGGGATACTATATGTGCACGCGCTTTTGCACCGCTTTTTTATCCTGCCGCGCCTGATGGAAAAGCAACAGCCACTAAAATATGTACCCATAGGGTTAGGGCTGTTACTCGTATTCGGGGCAGCATTAACACTGGCCAAATCCTTTCTTTCGCCGGATTGCTATATAATGAGCAAAACCACTGCTGAGCAAAGTTTCCTGTTTAATACTGCCACCTGTGCTGTTAGCCTTATAGCTATCAATTCTCCTTTCATCATGCTACGCTTCTATAGGCAGAAAAAGAAGGAAGCATCATCGCAGTTATGCATTAATAATACTGAGCTCAATCTGTTGCGTTCACAGCTCAATCCTCATTTCCTTTTTAATACATTTAATAACCTATATGGTATCAGCCTGCATGAGCCTTCGCGCATACCGGACCTGATATTGCAGGTGTCTCAACTGATGCGCTACCAGTTGGACAATATCTGTAAGGAATGGGTTTCACTGAAAGAAGAGCTAACCTTTGTAGAAAACTGTATAGCACTGGAAGAAGAGCGGGTAGGCTGCCGGTGTGATATTCAATATGAATTTAAAACAGACCAGCCGGACGCACAATATTATATAGCGCCCCTTATGCTGATGCCTTTTATTGAAAATGCTTTTAAGCATGGCGCGAATAATATTGAGGCCTGTTATGTGCATACCCTTATAGAAGTGAAGAACGGTCAATTAGAACTTACAGTACGCAATTCAATGCCTAAAAAAAGCAGGCAGGTCACCTCAACCGGCATAGGGCTACAGAATATTGAGCAGCGCTTGCAGATATTGTATCCCGGTAGGCACCGGCTTCGCAGGCATATCACCAGGGAAGAGTACCTGGTATCGTTATCTTTGCAATTACAATAAGTGGATGGTGACTACGAAAGTAAAATGCCTGATAGTAGATGATGAAGCGGCTGCGCACTATGTGTTGGTGAACTATATAGAAAGGTTGCAACACCTGGAGCTGGTTGGACAGTGCCATAATGTGCTGGAGGCAATCAATTTTCTGCACGCCAATCCAGTAGACTTAATATTCCTCGATATCAACATGCCTGAAATGACAGGCTTCGATCTGCTGAATACATTAAGCAATCCACCTAAAGTAATACTTACAACTGCCTACACTGAATTTGCATTGGAAAGCTATGACTATGGTGCTATTGATTATTTGCTGAAGCCGATACACTTTCCGCGCTTTTTGAAAGCTGTGGAAAGGTATATGTCGCTGCAGCCGATAACAAGTGCAGAGATTACCAGCGATGGTGATGCGGCCTTTATGGTGAAAGGGGATGGCAACTGGATACGTATAGACCCCAAAGAAATGTTGTATGCGCAAAGCCTGGGCAACTACGTGAAGATATTTACCAATAAACAGACCCACCTGGTAACTATCACTACTACAGAACTGGAACAAAAGCTACCTGCAACACGGTTTATGCGCATACACAAGTCCTACATTATAGCGCTGGATAAAATAAAGAAATATAGCAATCAAACTGTTACTATCGGTGATGCAGAATTGCCTGTGGGCATAACATACAGGCGCGAGCTTTCAGACAGGATGAAATAAGTTTTAATCTCTTTCTTTTAAATTGAAGGTACTGGCCAATAGTTCGAATGAACGCTTACGGTCATTTGCATCGGCAGCCATTGTGGAAACGATCAATTCATCTACACCAAAGTCATTTAGCAATCGTGTAATCTGTTGTTTTACATCATCGGGTGTGCCGGATATAACACGTCCGCTATTGTGTTTGATACGGTCCAGTTCAAAGCTTGAGAACGTATAGTTTGCAATATCATCGGGTGTCGCAATGTTATGGAAATTGCCTTTCTCAAATTGAAGCAGTATATAGTCGAGATACTTGCGCATTGTGGTAGCTTTTTCCTCCGTTTCGCCGCATAGCACCGATATAGACATGATGGCATATGGTTCCGGGAATTGCTGAGATGGTTCGAACTTTTTACGGTATACATCTACCACATCCGGCTGCACAAAACCATTGATAAACTTTGCCACGGCAAGGCCTAGCCCAAACCGCGCAGCAATTTCGCTGCTACCACCGCTGGAACTAAGTATCCATTGCATAGGTATAGTGCTGCACTGCGGTACGGCTATTATAGGGCCATGTTGGGTAGTAGCTGAATCCCTGAAGAAATGCTGAAGATGCTCGAGTTGTTGCAGATACTTTTCTTCTGCAAAATCATTAGAAGGATTGAGCAGGTGTGCCGTAATGCGGTCTCCACCCGGTGCACGACCCATGCCCAGATCTATACGGCCAGGGAAAAGCGTTTCCAGCATCCTGAAATTCTCTGCCACCTTCAGCGTGCTATGATTGGGCAACATAATGCCACCGGAACCGATGCGTATATGCCTGGTAGCATCCGCAAGTTTCACCATCAACACCTCCGGGGTAGAGCCGGCTATAAATGTGGAATTGTGGTGTTCTGATACCCAAAAGCGATGGTAGCCCAGCTTATCGGCCAACTGTGCTGTAGCAATCGTTTCCGCTACAGCTTCGGCTGCAGTACATCCTTGTCTTACAATAGACTGATCGAGAATGCTAAGCTTTATTGGTGCCATAATGCCATTGTTGATGTAAAGTTATGGGCATGCATGGCATCATTTGTTTGTTATATGCAATGCAGTTATAGGCTGCGTATATATCAGTGCAATGTTAAATTGATAGCAACGGAAAAATTTATTTTGCAATTATTCCTGAAAAGTATTTTTCTTTGCATTGCTAATTTTTCAAACACTTTTCAGATCAACGTAAGAAATGAAAAAAACCTTCATTACATCGCTTGACGATACCACCGCACTGGTTGCGGGTTTCGGGCGTGGGTTTTTTGCTGAATCCCTAACAGGTTCAGTTTTTTGCAACAGGTTTACCTGCCTGTGGTTGCGACGTTGATATCCTGGTATTCCGATAGTCATTGACTGTTGAAGAAGCTTTTAAAAGCTTTCGTCCATTGAAGCTCCGCATGTTCATAGCGGTGGTTTCGTGTATTTACCACATTTTTTAATTCATACATAAATGAACCAAACCTTTAAGGTATTGGTGGCCTCCGGTCACCATACCGGTTATGCGCATGCCATTTGCGAAGAAATGGCAGCGTCTGCAAAGGCTCGCGGTACAGGCATAGCTAAGCGCACGCCTGAATACCTGCAGGAAAAAATGCTGCAAGGCAAATCGGTCATTGCTTTTTCGGAAGCCGGTGAATGGGCTGGTTTTTGCTATATAGAAAGCTGGAGCCATGGCGAGTATGTAGCTAATTCCGGCCTGATCGTATCGCCCAACTTTAGAAAGAGTGGCCTTGCCAAACTAATCAAACAACGAATATTTGAGCTGAGCAGGGACCTATATCCAGATGCAAAAATATTTGGATTGACCACCGGGCTTGCGGTAATGAAAATCAATAGTGACCTGGGTTACGAGCCCGTTACATATTCGGAACTGACGCAGGATGATGCCTTTTGGGCAGGTTGTAAAAGCTGCGTGAATTACGACATACTGATGAGCAAAGAGCGTAAGAACTGCTTATGCACAGGTATGCTGTACGACCCGCAGGATCACTATACACCGGAAGAAACAGCCAGCCATTTCAAACAAAAGGCGCCTGTATATGAACGGCTCATTAATGTCAAGAAAAACAGGTTTTTAAAAATATTTACTAAAAAGGCCAGGGCTGTAAAGCAGTAACCACAAAGCAACGAGAATGAAAAAAGTAGTACTGGCATACAGCGGCGGATTAGATACAACATATTGCGCCATTTACCTGCAGAAGCAAATGGGGCTTGAAGTGCATGCCGTAACCATACAAACGGGCGGCTTCAGCAATAAAGAGCTGGCCTATATCGAGACAAGAGCAAGGGCACTGGGTGTAGCATCATTTAAAGTAGTAGATGTAACGCAGAAATACTATGAAACCTGCATCCGCTACCTGGTATATGGTAATGTGCTGAAGAATGCCGTATATCCGCTAAGTGTAAGTGCAGAGCGTATGGTGCAGGCTATATCGGTAGCTCAATATGTGCAGCAAATAGGTGCAGACTATGTGGCGCATGGTAGCACCGGTGCGGGTAATGACCAGGTTCGTTTTGACATGGTCTTCCAGGGTATGATACCCGGCGTGGAGATACTAACACCTATCAGAGATATGAAACTGAGCCGGGAGCAGGAAATAATATACCTGAAAGAGCACGGTGTAGATATGAACTTTGAAAACGCTAAGTATAGCATCAATAAGGGGCTATGGGGCACATCTGTAGGTGGAAAAGAAACATTGACGAGCAATGAGTATTTGCCTGAAACAGCATGGCCTACACAAGTAACGGCAACCAGCCCGAAACAAATAACACTGCATTTTGAAAGTGGGGAATTGATTGGGTTGAATGATAAAATGATGCATCCTGTGAGTGCTATTCAGCAATTGCAAGACATAGCGCAGCCATATGGTATAGGCAGAGATGTGCATGTAGGCGATACTATTATCGGTATAAAAGGAAGGGTAGGGTTTGAGGCTGCGGCGCCTGTAATTATCATAAAGGCACATCATTTACTGGAGAAACATACCCTTACCAAGTGGCAGATGTATTGGAAAGATCAGCTGGCTACTTGGTATGGCAATTGGCTGCATGAAGGCATGCTGCTGGACCCTACTATGCGGAATGTGGAAAGTTTTATGACCGATACCCAACAGATGGTGACAGGTAAAGTGTATGTGACTTTGTACCCGCATCGTTTTGTAGTAACAGGTGTAGATACACCTCATGACCTGATGGACAATGCCTTTGGCGCATACGGCGAAATGAATAACACCTGGACTGGCGATGATGTGAGAGGATTTGCTAAAATATTCGGTAACCAGGTATCTATATACCATGCAGTTAATAGCAATCAAAATGTATTTGCAGATGAAAAAAATTAAGGCAGGCATTATAGGTGGCGCAGGCTATACTGGCGGTGAGATGTTGCGCATACTATTGCAGCATCCGAATGTGGATATAAGATTTGTTCATAGCCGAAGTAATGCCTGTGTGCCTGTATATCATGTTCACACAGATCTGTTGGGTGAAACGGATTTGTTGTTCTCTTCTGCGATTGAAGATGTTGATGTGCTGTTTCTATGTGTTGGGCATGGTGAGGCTAAAGCATTCCTTGAGCTGAACAAGATAAGTGGACAAACGGTAGTTATTGACCTATCTCAGGATTTTAGATTGCTTGCAAAGAGCAGCATGGGTGAGCGCAACTTTGTGTATGGTTTGCCGGAA
>CAMLKS010000155.1 GCA_946480675.1 uncultured Bacteroidota bacterium | reverse complement strand
CTGGCCCTCAATACGATGAAGAATATGGAAGCGGCACTTGCTCAATACAACTTCCTGCGTATACACAGGTCTTACCTGGTGAACCTGGATAAAGTAGATAGCGTACTGAACTATAATTTTTATGTAGGCGATAAAGTACTGCCCATCGGCAAGAGCTATCGCAAAATTGTAACAGATACATTGAAGCATGCGTATGCTATACATACCGCCATCGCTATATAGTGCATCCATTCGTCAGTAGCTGATAACCTTTTGTCAATAGAAAAAATACATAACCCAACACAAAACAAAGCCCTGCGGTCTCCTGTAGCAAAGCAAAAAATTATGAATCGTTTAAAATTTACACTACTAGTTACTTTAGCACCATTAGCAACATTTGCACAGGCGGTTACCGAAAAGAAAGGCATTCGCATTTACGAGCATCACAGTTCATCTATCAATGGGGGCAAGCCCTTTGGTGTGGGTGCCAACGGGGCCATGTGTGGCTACGATTTTGTAAAGCACCAGCACCATGGCAGCTTCAACCCTGCCAATATGGGTAAGTGGAGTGCAGCAGAGGTAGAGAACATTGATATGGTAGAGCATGGCGGCCCTTTCGGTAAAAACACACCCTTCGGCTTCACATCGGCTACCAGCACTATATGGGCGGGCGATATAATGGGCAATGGTAAAACAACCTTTGCGAAAGCCCCCGCAGGCTTCAACTATGCTACCGTTACAGATGTGGAAACGATAAAGAATGCGCACCCGCTTTTAGGCCCCAATACGGTGAATGGCCCTGCTGTTGGCGATGTATATATATCGCGGGTGAGGGGTACCAATATGTATGCGGCTATTAAGATAACGGCGGTGAAGAACCTGCCTTCCGGCTACAAATCGGGCGATACGGCTACTATGTATTTCGACTTTGATTACAAGTACGGCACGGCCAAGGCTACGGGTATAGATGATGTAGAAGCAGCACAGGCCATCTCTATACACCCCAACCCTACCAACGGTGCATTTACCATAGCCAACCTGCCCGCAGGTATGCAGATGGATAAGGCGATGGTGTATATAACAGATGTAACGGGCAAAACCGTACACACACAAAAGGCAGCTGGCAGGCAGGTGCAGCATCAGCTGCAGGCGGGGCTGTATATGGTAATGGTGACAGATGGCAACATCACCACCAGGCAAAAGCTGGTGATTACAAACTAATAACAACTAAAATGCCGGTATAGGCGGCATATAACATACGCAACGCTTTTCATTAGGTTTGGTGCGTGGCAGCACAGCTAAAAGGGCCCTACTTATAGGGCCTTTTTTTTATTGCACATATATAAGCACAGGCATAAAAATGCCCGGCTGAGAGCAACCGGGCAGCAACCTTATACGATGAGCACATAAGGTATATCTGTTATCGTTAAGCCATTTTTTAGTTGATGATGCAGGCTATCAGCACGGCTATATAGTATAGCAGGCATATGCCCAGCGTGATGCCGCGTGTGATGGTGGCCTTGCTACGGTGCGGTGGCGGCAGGTGTTGATCCATATGTGTTTTCATCCTTTTTTCTTTGATAGGGAAGACAAGCATGGGCCACATAGTGTTTGGTAGGCGGGGCATAGGGTTGACGAACGCCTTTTATGGATTGACCAAAGGGCTGCGCTGTTATGGCCCGGCCATTTTGTTTCCGGTTGTTTCGGGTTTTTTTGCGGATGGTGGGTGGAAACATATGGCGAATGGGTGTATGTGTTGATAGTTTTTGATAGTTTTTGGGTGAAACAAAATGTGATGGTGGTTGATAACCAGTGGGTTGTGTGTAAAAATTGTTTCGGATTGTTCCGGTATTGCGGGGAGGGGTGAAGGGGATTTTTGTTTCTGTTTGTTTCGGGAATGGGGTGGAACAGTTGGGGCCCAAGCCCAGGTGGGTGACTGCCACCAACGCCCCTGAAGGGGCTTTTTGTTGTATGGAAGGGGTGCCCCCAAACCCCCTGAAGGGGGCTTTTTTGTTGTACGGAGGTGTGTAGGCAGGTGGATGGCTGCGGTTCATTTTTTATGGGTTTTAGGGTGGGCAGGCGGGGCTACCTGATTATAGCAAATATACGTTAATTATTTATTATATTGGCTTTTGCAAATGTAGAAACTGTAAGTCTATGAACGCCTAGAATACGTGCAATAGCGCTATAGGATACTTTTTTGTCCAGTAATTTCTTGATTTCTTTTTCCTGCCCTGTTAGCTTGGTATACGACGATTTTCTACCCTTCGGCCTTCCAAGAATAACACCTTCTGCGCGTTTACGCGCTAAAGCTTCTTTGGTTCTTTGAGATATCAGATTACGTTCAATTTCTGCGGAAAGACCAAATGCGAAAGCCAATACTTTAGAGTTAATATCGCTTCCAAGCCGGTAGTTGTCTTTTATTGTCCAGACCTGTATCTCTTTCTTCATGCACAGGTTTAAAATGCTCATGATCATTAGCAGGTTTCTACCTAAGCGGGATAATTCACTGCATATAAGAACATCTTCTTTTTTCATTTTCTTTAGCAGCTTTCCAAGCTTCCGGTCTTCAATATCTTTTGTGCCGGATATGGTTTCTTCAATCCACCGATCAACAATTATTTCCTGACGTTCACAAAACTGGTTGATCTCATAGCGCTGGTTTTCTACAGTTTGCTTGTCTGTACTTACTCGAATATATCCGTAAATCATGCGTAGGTTAGTTAAAAAAAGAAATGTACAGATAATGCCGAAATTATACACCCGATTTTACGTGGCAGGGACGTTCAACGATATAAATATATATACAATGATTTATGGTTGATTAATGTGCATAATGGTAATAGAGGGAACGGTCAACCACCAATTGATATCAATAGATACCCAGCAATTAGGAAACATCTAGATCAGTTCATATTACAATTGAAAAAAAGAGATGACAA
The DNA here is from genome assembly GCA_946480675.1 of uncultured Bacteroidota bacterium. The sequence continues at coordinate 3,277 of CAMLKS010000155.1, read as the reverse complement.
GGGAATTACGCCATATAATCTACGTAACTGTGCTTATATCGAGGATTTTTTTAGACAGAAAATCGTGTGGGCGAGACTAATGCGAATATCAAAAACTGATTTATCTGCATTCCCTCGTTTTGCATTAGTACCAAGTGACACTTTTATATTGGACAGCTTGTGTTTTTTTGTGGGTGAAAATCTTTTGTATTTACAAGCAATATTAAACTCAGAGTTTGCCGCTTATTACTTCTTTAACAACATTGCAATCTTGGATAATGGTGGTATGCAAATGCGCCAACAGTTCATAGAGCTAATGCCAATACCTGTAGGTAGTGACATGATAATATCCAGATTGGAGCAATTAGCCGCCAAGATATCCGAAAACATCAAAGACACTGAAGCAGAAATAAATGAGCTAGTTTTTAGTCTTTTCGAATTTACTAATGAAGAAATAGATTTTATTAAAAATGCCGTTCATCTTAGAATAAATGAGATAACTTTAAATATCAGATAATAACTCTAAATAGTTGATTTCATCTCTTTCTAAATCATATAGCTCATAGATAATAGCATTTAATTTTTCATCTATATCTTTATTGGGCATCCTCTTTAACAACTCATTTGCCATTTCAGTTATTTGTTGTTTTTTATCATTCTTAGCTACCGGTATAAGCAATGGCTCTATAGCTTGAACGCTAATTAATAAATCACCTGTACCTGTTTTGGGTGCATCTTTCAAAAGATAATGTCCCATTCTAGAGTTTAAGATTGCCAAAATATATTTCAAATCTTCTCCAACAGCAAAACAAGTGCTATCTAATACAAACACTCCTTCATCGTCAAAACAAAAACGTAAAATAGAGCCGACTCTTTTCCACACGATTTTCTGTCTAAAAAAATCCTCCCAATAATTTGCTCCCCACCTTTGCATTGCATACCATTCATACCTGATTCCTGTTTCTGCTTTATTCCTTTCAAGCAGTGCTTTTTTATGTTCAAGAAGATGGTTGTAAATAGCTGGATATTGCTGTTTGAACGTGCTTTCAGCCAAATTCGACGCCCCAGTAATTGTTGAATCACTGTGTAGAGGAAAATGCCATGGTATAAAAATTAGCCAAATGTCGTTGTATTGATATGCATATCGGCCTACATCACGACCTCTAAGAATCGGGTGTATAATTTCGGCAGATTTTGGATCTTCTTCTATCAACTCTTTTCTTTTATTCCCATCTATAATGAAAGCATCATTATATCCTGTTAATACCCCACGATAAATACGAATATTCCATTCTTTTAATGGCTTACCAACTTTATTTATTTTTTGCTTAATTGTTAATTCAATCGGGTTTAATATCGTCCACGGCTCACTACTGAAAGATGTAATAACGCTATTGGAACTTACATATGTTTCTATATCATTTTTAGGGAATTCTTTATTTATTAGGCAGCAACTAACAGTGTTTGTATTGATTTCTTTTTTTATAGTTATTATGTTAACATCGACTGTTGCAGAATCAAATAATTGAAATCCTGAAAAGTCTATTAGGATTAAAGGATTGCAAGCAGTTGTAAAAAAAAATCTAAGATTTTGACCATAAGCCGCTCTCATCCATTTGTTTGAAGTTATAAAACTTAAGAAGCCATTAGGTTTCAATAAACTAATACTCAGTTCATAAAATAAACAGTAAATATCACCAGTACGTATGAAGGTTTTATATTCCTGTTGCTGTAATACGTCTGCATATTCGCCCAGTTTTTGGAGTTGTATATAAGGCGGGTTGCCTATTATAATATCAAAACCCTCAAAATTGCCTTCGTTATCTAACACCTCCGGAAATTCGAAACGCCATTCAAAAGCATTTTGATAGTTTATATTGTTTTTTATTTCTTCAATTTCAGCCTCCAGCTTAGCTATTCTTTTTTGCAGGGTTTCTTTTTTCTTCTTGTTTTCTGCATCGGCTTTTTTAGTTTCGAACAAGGTATCGCTTTGCAGCTTTACCAGTTCGCCGCGGGCTTTAGATAGTTTTTCCCTCCTTTCATCGTGAATGCTAAAATAGGTTTGGAAATCGCGTTTGATGCCATCTATCAATTCTAATAGCCTGCGTTTTTTATCACGGTCGGTTTCATTCTTAAAGTCGGCCACAGCACTTCGATATTCTGGAATCGTATGGTTTATGTTCTTTAAGGCTTTGCCAAGATCGGCATCCAGCGCATATCTTGATATGAGCGTATTGCCACATTTAATATTAATATCAATATTGGGCAGTGTTTCCAGTTCGGTATAATTCGTTTCTTCTTTGTAATACGCATTTTTTAATAGCTCTATCCACAAGCGTAGCCTGCAGATTTTTACAGAGTTGGAATTGATGTCTACACCGAATAAGCAATTTTCTATAATGGTTTGCTTTTCGTGAAAGAGTGTTTTTTGTATACGCTGACTTTCTTTGTTGTGAGGATTGTAAATAAAGGGATCGCCATATTCGTCTATCATCACCAGTTCATCATTTATGATCTCGATGGTGTAGTCTTTAATGCGTTTGCCATTCTCATCCATCAATATGCCCAGCTCTGCTTTGATACTTATAAGCTCATTGAGCGCAGACACGAGAAAGTGGCCACTGCCAACTGCAGGGTCGCATATCCTGATATTGTTTATAATCTCATTTGCAGCAGTACGGTCTGTTATCTCATTATGCACATCATTTATGGTTTCACAATTCCATGCGTAACGTTCATTAAACTTTTGCACTACGGATTTGCGGATAGCTTCACGGCACATATACATTGTAATGAAGCCGGGCGTGTATATAGAACCGTCTTTGTATCCGTTTATCTTTTCAAACACCTTGCCGAGAACAGAGGCATTGATAAGGCTTTTACTGTCTTCCTGTATATCTTCTTTTCCTTCGCTGGCAAAATCGTACGCATCGAGAAACTGAAAGATATAATCAATAGTACGAATAGATTGCCGCGATTTGAAGCGATCTTTAAGTACACTATTAGGCATTACATCGAGGTCGGCATTATTATCCAGTGCATTTATCCTGATGGTTTGTTCTTCCAATTCACTGATCTCGAAGAGCGAGCTATTGAGGTACGGAACATTTTTATATTTGTCTTTGATAGCTGCAGCACGTTCATCTGTTTTTCTTGCTAATACCTGGTGGAATAAGCGATATAGTTCGTCAAAGTCGTGAATGGTTTGTGAATTGAGAAACCTGTATTCCTGATTGCCCCGATTGTAGCTGATAAGCTGGCCTTCGAGCAGTTTGATAAACAAAATTCGATTGACCCA
>CAMLKS010000154.1 GCA_946480675.1 uncultured Bacteroidota bacterium | reverse complement strand
GGAAGAAAAAGAAACCTACACTGGAAAAATCGCCGGCGGTATTCCTGATACTGGGCTAGTAATAGTCTGCATTGCGCACCATCTCTATACGGTCAACCACATATTGGCCTCGCTCTGCATTGACTTTATCATAATTTTCGCCCCGCCAGGGCAGGTTGCGGCGGTATTGCGTGTAGTGGAGCTTAACGATCTTACCAATGCATTTTTCTATTGAGTCGGCCAGGGTTACATCGTTTACACTAAAGTAGAAATATTGAGAATTGATGGCGGCGCCCCGTTGGCCAAAGCCCAGTTGTATCATTTCGCCCTCATAGGTTTTGAATACATTGCCCTTGCGGGAGAACTTCTGCAATACCCCCTCGCGGCTGCCATCGCTATAGGGATTGTAATAGAACCAATATATATAACCGGTTACAGCTACCAATATGATGACGATGGATATGAAAATGGCTTTGCGCATACCTCTCTTATGTTATTAATATTGTAAAATAAAACAAAATAGACATGATTGCTATGCCTTTGAACATGAATATTATTTTACTTTTCTACCCTTCCATTTATAAGCCCCTACGAACCCCAGGAAGCCTGCTGATATGATATAAAGGATATGCAATGGTTGCAGCAACGGGAATATCCATAGCTGTTTACGTTTGTGGAAGAAGCTGCTGACAGGATACAGGTAATATATTTCCACCTCGGCCTTTAATACCAGTAGTGTAAGCACTAATGCCCATAACCATGCATTCCAGAAACCCAGCAGCAGCAATACAAGGAAAGAGAAATTGAACAGATAAACCAGTAGCAAAATGCCCGTAAGGCGTTTATCATCATACTTGCCCGACTTGGATGCCCAGCGAATGCGCTGCTGCAGGAAGCTACCCCATGTGGGTTGCGGTGGTGTATGCACAATGGCCGCTTCTGTCTTCAGGTAAGCGATGCGTGATGGCCATGCGGCATTCAGCTTCATCATAAGTAAATAGTCATCGCCGGAAGCGAGATGGTCTATGCCTTTATAGCCATCTACAGAAAGGTAGGCTTTTCGAGAGAATGCCAGATTAGCGCCATTGCTCATATTGCCAAGGTTCAGCTTGTGGGCTGCGCCTGTTATGCCCTGCATACTCATAAAGTCGAGCGACTGGAAGGTTTGAACCACATCGCCATTCGTGGTGAAATCAACAGGGGCTACTATCATTACCGGCTGTTCTTTTTCGTAGATAGCCGCTATGTGTTTCAGCCATTGGTTACCGGCAAAGCAATCAGCATCGGTAGTGATGATAAGTTCGCCGGTACTGTTATTGATGCCTGTGGTTAGTGCTTTCTTTTTATAAGCTATGGTTTCATCATCCAGATAATCGGCAAGATGCAGGCATTTTAGGTTGGGCTTGTTGTAGCCTTTTACTATGCTAACGGTGGCATCTGTAGAATGGTCGTCTATTACTACTACTTCTATCAAATGGCGCGGATAGTCTTGCACGAAGATGGAATCAAGGCAGCGGCCAATGTTAGTCTCTTCATTACGGGCAGGGATGATGATGCTGAGGGTAGTTACGGGTATGAAACCTTCGTCTGCTATGAACGTTGGCTGTTCCTGCCAGCCCTTACGGTATAGCAGCATCAGCGCAGCATAGCCTATGCCCAATAGCACACATATAATGGTAACTACTATCATTCAGCAAGCAGGCATTGGGCTACTAAAGGAATGGTATCACCATCCAGCACACGATGGCCTTTATCTACTATATGCAAAGTCACAGTTTCCGTATCGCGTTTGAATTGCTTGGCCAGCGCAACGGGTATCACCCTATCGTGCATGCCCATTATGATATGTACGGATATTTTGTGTTCATTCAATGCACGTTTCAGCTTTTTATAATCGGGCAGGATATGCGCCATACAAGGCCATACCTTCAGCAGGAACTGCCTGTCTTGCTCAGCTTTCAGGTATTGCATGGCAAATTTATAGCGGGAGGCATCTATCCAATTTCGCTTCCTCGCCCACTCTATCATACCCGTATATCTCACAGGATTGGTAAGGAAACGATTAAATAAATACTTACCCGGCGTAGTACGCGTAACGAAATAATAAAATGAATTGAATTGCAAACCATCGGAAGCCAGCAATACGATAGTATCTATATACTGCGGCACCATCTCGGCTATCTTCAGGCATACACGGCCACCCATGCTGTAGCCCAGCAGGCTTATCTTTTCTACCTTAAACGTTTGCTGTATATGTGTTACTATTTTGGGCAAAGCAGCCGGCTCCAGGTATTCTGTATCGGGCCATTCACTATTACCATGATGCGGCAGGTCTACACTTATTAATGTGTATTGCGCCTGCAATGGTTCGGCTATAGATAACAATAAATTGGCATTATTGCCATAACCATGAAAGGCCAGCAGCATCTTGCTACCACTACCGCTGCGCAGGTAATGCAATTTTTTATTGCCTACAGGTATATATCCACTGCTGTTATCCATCTATTGTAAAGCCGTTGCCAGAGTTCAAAAATAATCATTCGCAGCACCAATCGTCAACAAAAAATTAACAACGTTGACACGCAATTTTTGTTAGATTTATAGAAACAATTTTAGCTTATGGAAGCAAATACAAAATCCGCATTGATAGGCGGTGGATTCCTGGTTCAGCCTTCCAACCCTGCCGACACTTTTACGCCGGAAGATTTCAACGAAGAACAAAGACTAATAGAACAAACCTGCAACGAGTTTCTCGATAAAGAAGTACTTCCCCATATACTGGATATAGATAAGCAAAAAGAAGGCCTGATGCCGCAACTGCTGGATAAAGCAGGTGAGCTGGGCCTGCTGGGTGCCGCATTGCCCGAAAAATATAACGGGCTTGGTGAAGACTTTGTGACTGCTACGCTGATAAATGAAGCATTGGGTGGCGGGCATTCCTTTGCAGTAGCTATGGCCGCGCATACGGGCATCGGCACATTGCCTATCCTGTACTTCGGCACGGAAGAACAAAAACAAAAATATGTGCCTAAGCTGGCAACGGGCGAAATGAAAGGCGCTTATGCCCTTACCGAACCCAATTCGGGCTCTGATGCATTGGGTGCGCGCACTACTGCCGTATTGAGCGAGGATGGCAAGCACTACATTATAAACGGGCAAAAAATATGGATAACCAATGCGGGCTTTGCAGATGTATTTACCGTATTTGCTAAAATAGATGGCGATAAGTTCAGCGCCTTTATAGTAGAACGTGGTACGGAAGGGTTAAGCTTTGGCGAGGAAGAACACAAGATGGGCATTAAAGGTTCCAGCACGCGCCAGTTGTTTTTTGAGAACTGCAAAGTGCCGGTAGAGAACCTGCTGGGCGAAATAGGCCGTGGGCATATCATTGCTTTCAACATACTGAACATAGGCCGGCTGAAACTATGTGCTGCGGCACTGGGCGGCGCTAAACGCGCTATGAACATCAGCGTAGCCTATGCCGCTACCCGCGAACAGTTTAAAACACCCATAGCACAGTTTGGTGCCATACAACACAAGATGGCAGAAATGGCCATCAAGATATATGCTACGGAAAGTGCGCTGTACCGCTCTGCGCGCTGGATAGCTGATAAAGAACATGAACTGGCAGAAGCAGGCAAGGGTGAAGATGAAACATTGCTGGGCGCCGCAGAGGAATATGCCATAGAATGTGCCATACTGAAAGTGATAGGCTCTGAAACGCTGGACTATGTGGTGGATGAGGGTGTGCAGATACATGGTGGTAATGGCTTTTCTGACGAATACAATATTTCGCGCGCCTACAGGGATAGCCGCATAAACAGGATATTTGAAGGCACGAACGAGATAAACAGGCTGCTGACGCTGGATATGTATCTGAAGCGTGCCATGAAAGGCCGCATCAACCTTTTGGGGCCTGCTATGGCTATACAAAAGGAACTGACCAGCATACCTGACTTCAGCGAGGACGATGCACCATTTGCTGCAGAGCTGAAAGCAATAGCCAATTTCAAAAAAGCCATACTGATGTGTGCCGGTGCTGCCGTGCAAAAGCTGATGATGAAGATAGAAGGCGAGCAGGAAATACTGATGTACCTGGCCGATATGGTGAATGAAACCTTTATGGCCGAAAGTGCATTATTACGCACTATGAAGATGCAGCAGAACAATAATGAGAACGCTGCACTGGCCATAGATGCTACGCAAACACTGATAGCCGATGCAGCAGACCGCATCAACCACGCAGGTAAGAATGCCATCAATGCTTTTGCCGATGGTGACGAACAACGCATGATGTTGATGGGCCTGAAACGCTATACCAAAACGGCCAGCTTTAATACAAAAGATGCACGCCGCAGGCTGAGCGCACAAATACTGGAAAAGCAAGGTTATTTCTTTTAACCGGCAACCGCGAATAGCAAAAACGTTTTTAAATTAGTCCTGTATTATTTGCAGGACTTTTTATTTCTCACTCTATGGCAACGAAAGAACAATTCATCGAAACGATAAATAAGGGCTATACATTTAAAGGCGCTTCCTTTATGTTGGGTAAAGGCATACTGGATGGTACATTGGTGGCAGCAGCTACGGTTACTGCGCCACTGAAAACACTGAACCGCCACGGGCTGATAAGCGGCGCTACAGGTACGGGAAAAACCAAAACCCTGCAAGTGTTAGCCGAGGCGCTGAGTGACGCCAGTGTGCCCGTGCTGATGATGGATATAAAAGGTGACCTGAGCGGTATAGCCGCACCAGGCATAGCCAACGACAAAATAAATGAACGTGCCCTGCATATGGGCATCACTTATACACCAGCGGGCTACCCTGTAGAGTTGCTATCGCTGAGTGATGAACCGGGAGTACGCCTGCGTGCTACGGTTACGGAATTCGGCCCTGTGTTGCTATCTAAGATATTGGGATTGAACCCTACGCAGGAAAGTATTCTTTCCATGCTGTTCAAGTATTGTGATGACCACCAGTTGCCTTTGCTAGACCTGAAAGACCTGCAAAAAACACTGCAATGGGCTGCCAACGAAGGCAAGATGGAATTGAGCGATACCTATGGCAATATATCTGCCGCATCGGTAGGTACTATCATGCGCAAAGTGATAGAGCTGCAACAGCAGGGAGCCGACCAGTTCTTTGGCGAGAAATCATTTGAAGTAGATGACCTGATGCGCATTGCAGATGATGGCCGTGGTATTATCAACATTGTACGTGTTACCGACCTGCAAGACCGGCCGAAACTGTTCTCTACATTCATGCTGCAATTGTTATCGGAACTGTATGCTACGCTACCAGAGGCAGGCGACCTTGACCAACCCAAACTGGTGATGTTTATAGACGAGGCGCACCTGATATTTTCTGATGCTAATGAGGTGCTGATAAACCAACTGGAAACCATTATCAAACTGATACGCTCTAAAGGTGTGGGCATATTCTTCATCACACAGAACCCGATGGATGTAGCACCTGCCGTACTGGGGCAACTGGGCCTGAAGATACAGCATGCGCTGCGTGCCTTTACTGCCAACGACCGTAAAGACATCAAACTAACTGCTGCCAACTATCCTGATAGTGATTTTTATAAGACAGAAGATATCATCACCCAACTGGGTATTGGCGAAGCACTGGTAACACTACTGGATGAAAAAGGCATACCTACCCCACTGGTGGCTACCATGATGTGCCCACCTAAGTCGCGGATGGATATACTGACGGCGCAGGAGATAGATGCACTGGTAAATAAATCTCAACTGGCAGGTAAATATAACCAACCCGTAGAGCGCGAAAGTGCCTATGAAATATTATCTCAAAAACTGGAAGCAGCTAAAGAAGAAGCACCTGCTAAGAAAGCAGCCGAGGCGGAAGAAAAGAATATACTGGAAACCATAGTAGATAACCCCATAGCCAAAAGCATGATGCGCACAGCGGGGAACACTATAGTGCGTAGCCTGTTGGGATCCCTGGGACTGGGTGGTACCAGCCGCAAGAAAAAAAGTAGTTGGTTTTAAGGATGCCGTAATCGCCATTGCGGCACAGTAAAGATGGAATCTGTTTCTGTATCCAGCAGGTAGACCTCGAAATCTTTGGGGTCTACATAAAAATTGAACTGGGTATAAAAGCGCTCTTTATTGGTTTGCCCTACCTGTATCCAATAGTATTTAAAGTTTGCAGATGGTGTGCGTGTGGTGCGCATCATCAATTGCCATACTTTGCCGGTATCGTTC
>CAMLKS010000153.1 GCA_946480675.1 uncultured Bacteroidota bacterium | reverse complement strand
CTATTGTGATGACCTGGTAGAAGGTATCTACCGCTTGCTGCTTTCCGACTATCATATGCCTGTGAATATAGGCAACCCGGTAGAGATAAGCCTGCTGCAATTTGCAGAAGAAGTGATAGCGCTGACCGGTTCTAAATCGAAAATAGTATTTGAGCCGCTGCCGCAAGATGACCCGAAACAACGCCAGCCAAACATTACCAAAGCAAAGGAAATACTGGGATGGCAACCAACCATCGACCGCCAGGAAGGTTTGAAAAGAACACTGGAATACTTCAAAAAGCATATTTAATATAAAAGCCCTCTTACGAGGGCTTTTTCGATTCCTATATCTCAGCTATAACTACTTCACCAAAGTGCCTTCCAGTTGCAGTACGATGGTTTCATTTACTTTCAGATTGTATGCTGCGGTGTACAGACGCACCAGTGCCTGCACATAGCTATTTTCGGCTTCGCGCGTTTCCAATGTAGTGGCGATACCTACCCGGAAACGAGCCTTTTGAATGTCCATATTCTCTTTGGCAAAGTTGATATTTTCCTGTTCCAACTTGTAGGCAGCTACAGCCATTTCATAGTTTCTCCATGCTGTGCGGTACTGACGGCCTATTTCTGTATTCTGCCTTTCGTATACCAACTGTTCGCGCATAGCTTGCAGGCCGGCAATTTTAGCCTGCCTGCGTATGTTGCCGCCCTGGAATATCGGCACACTGATAGCTGCCGAACCTTGTGGCCCATAACTCCGGTTGAACAATGCAAAACCCGACTGGCTGCGCGTACGCGTATAGTTATACGCACCATTTACTGCCAATGTGGGCAAGTGGTAGGTGCGTGCAATTTTAGCGTCTAATTCATAGGCTTCTACGCTGCGGCGGGCCGCTTCCAGCGATGGGTTCATTTGTTCCAGCCTTTGCCTATCAGAAGGCTCCAGGTCCATATCGCTATGCAGGGTATCTTCCAGTATATAGATTTTATCCGGGTCTTCGCCCATCAGCGCATTCAGCGATGCAAAGGATGCATTGAGTGAAGCCAGTTGATTCAGCGAATCGGCTCTGCGGCTGTTATAGTCTACACGTGCCTGCAGGTAATCTATTTTAGCGGAAGCACCGGTTTCATATTTCACTTGTGATAGCAACATGCGCACCTGTGCCAGCACCAATCCAGTATCAATAGCTACACCTTGTTGTTTTTGCCATACGGATGCAGCATACGCCTGTATTACTTGTGATACGGTTGCCTGCACCTGTTCTTTCAGCCGGGCTTCGCCCAGACGCTCTAATACATTCAGTTGCTTTTTTACAATGAACATTCTACCACCGTCAAACAAGGTCCAGTTGAGCGTAACGGCACCATTGATACCAAATGATGCGGCATTGGGTACTTCCTGTACCCGACCATCGGCAAACTCAATACGTGTATTTGATGTTCCGGTTGTAACCCCACCATTGGCATTGATATTAGGTGAGAAGCCTGCATTGCCCAGCGTGTTATTTACTGCTGCCTGCCTGGCTTCATTCTTTACTATGCGTATATCATAGTTATATTCCAAAGCTTTGGCAATAGCATCTTCAAGGGTCAGCATTTCCTGTGCTTTACCAATAAAGGGCAATGCCAGCATGCAGGTTATGATATAAACGATACGTTTCGTCATGTTACTTAGTCATTCAGTTTTTCGATAGCAGTAGGTACTTCCACTTTCCTGCGCGACAGGAAAGTATATATAACAGGTACTATAAACAAGGATAGTATCAGTGAGAACAATACGCCACCCACTATCACGATACCCAATGGTATGCGGCTGGTAGAAGCTGCACCTAAGGAAAGCGCCAGTGGCAGGGCACCGAATATCATAGCGAGGCTGGTCATAAGGATAGGGCGCAAACGCATAGATGCTGCATTGATAGCCGCCTCCACTTTAGAAGTGCCCCTGTCGCGGATATGGTTGGCATACTCTACTATCAGGATACCATTCTTTGTTACCAGGCCTATCAACATGATCATACCTATCTGCGAGAAGATATTAATTGTTTGTCCAAATAACCATAGTGATAACACTGCACCTGCTATCGCCAACGGCACTGTCAGCATGATGATAAGCGGATCAACAAAGCTTTCGAACTGCGCGGCCAGTATCAGGTATATCAGCACCAATGCCAGCAGGAAAGCGAACAGAGTATTAGATGAGCTCTCTACATAATCTTTAGATGCACCTCCCAGCGATGTTGTGAAGCTTTCGTCCACTACCTTTTCTTTTTCCAGCTTGTCAAATATTTTCTGCATTTCGGCAATACCATCACCAATGGTTTTGCCCGGTGCAAGGCCTGCCGATACCGTGGCTGACTTATACCTGTTGTAGTGATATATCTGCGAGGGGCTGGTTGTTTCTTCTACTGTTACCAGGTTATCTATAGATATAGGCTGGCCTTCGCTATTATTTACGTACAACGTCTTCAGGTCTACGGGCGCTTCTCTGTCCTTACGAAATACCTGGCCTAATACCTGGTATTGTTTACCATTCTTGGTGAAATATCCCAGCCTGCGGTTACTTAATGCCAGCTGCAATGTCTGCGATACGTCCTGTACCGATACCCCCAGTTGAGATGCCTTTGCACGATCGATAGAAACGGTCAGTTCCGGCTTGTTGAATTTCAGGTCTTTAAATGATAAAATATGGCTTTCCACCCTGGAACATAGGGTTCTGATTCACCTCGTCCATAAAACGCGGCATGGCCTTTGCCAGCTTATCAAAGTTGATATTCTGTATCACAAATACCACAGGATATGCACTACCGCCACGCTGCACAGATATAGTTTGCTCCTGAATCGCGAAAGCGCGACCGAAATTATGCTTCTGCAGGTTGCGGTTTACAGCCTGTACTATTTCATCCTGGCTGCGGCTTCGTTCATTGGGCTCTTTCAGGCGTACATTCAGGAATCCGGTATTTACCGCACCTGAACCCGTAAAACCCGGTGCCGTTACTGAAAGTATCACTTCTTTTTCAGGAACAGAATCCAATATAGATCCAACCAGTTGATCCATATAAGTATCCATAGCATCGTAAGAGGTTCCTTCCGGTGCAGATACCTGCGCACGGAAACGAGCGCGATCTTCAAGTGGTGCCAATTCGCTTTGTAAACCACTACCTATAAAGTATATCAATGCAAAAGAAACTACGACGCCTGTAATAGCTATCCATTTTTTGCGCATGATCCACACCAGTGCGCGTTTATAAATATTCTCCATTCCCTGGAAGAATGGTTCTGATTTAACGTAGAATTTAGATGGTTTGTGCTCCTTACGTGTCATCAATACATTGAGCACCGGGGTGAGCGACAGTGACACAAACGCTGATATCAATACCGCACCTGCTACCACGATACCAAATTCCCGAAATAGCCTACCTGTGAAGCCCTGTAAGAACACAATGGGCAGGAACACAACAGCCAGTGTTATAGAAGTGGAGATAACAGCAAAGTAAATTTCTTCGCTGCCCTCCTTGGCGGCACGGTGCTTTTCCATGCCGGCCTCCAGCTTCTTAAAAATGTTTTCCGTCACAACGATACCATCATCCACCACAAGACCTGTAGCCAATACGATGGCCAGCAGCGTAAGGATATTGATGGTGAAGCCCATGATGTACATGATAAAGAACGCCCCTATCAGGCTCACCGGTATATCTATCAGCGGGCGAAAGGCAATGAGCCAATCGCGGAAGAAGAGATAGATAATAAGGATAACCAATGTAAAAGAGATAAGCAAAGTTTCCTCCACCTCGCTTATCGACTTTTTGATATAAGCCGTGGTATCCATCGCAATGTTGACTTTAAAATCTGCGGGGATATCTTTTTTGAGTGCTTCGTAGCGTTTATAAAACTCATCGGCGATAGCTACATAGTTGGAACCCGGTTGTGGCGTAAGTGCAAGCGCAATCATCGGGATGCCACTTTCTTTTAAAACGCTTTCTTCATTTTCAGGCCCCAGTACAGCCTCACCTACTTCTCGCAGGTGTATATCGGTACCGTTGACGTTTTTAATAATAAGATTATTGAAATCTTCTTCTGAAAACAGGCGACCGAAAGTGCGTACCGAAAGCTCTGTGTTAGAACCCGATAATTTACCGGAAGGAAGCTCTACATTCTGCTTACTCAATGCCAGTTCTATATCCTGAAAAGTGATATTATAACCTGCCATCCGGAGCGGATCCAGCCAAAGGCGCATAGCATAGCGCTTCTCTCCCCAAATCCTGATGCTACTTACACCGGGAATGGTTTGCAGTCTTTCTACCAATACGTTCTCGGCATATTCGGTCAACTCCAACTGGTTCTTTGTATCGCTCTGCACAGTCATGGAGATGATGGGCTGCGAGTTGGCATCCGCTTTCGATACTACAGGCGGCGCATCAATATCCTGCGGCAGGTTGCGCACAGCTTGCGATACTTTATCTCGCACATCATTGGCAGCAGCCTCCAGGTCTATACCCAGGTCGAACTCTACAGTGATGTTGCTATTACCCTGCGCACTGGTAGAAGAAATGGTTTTGATACCGGCGATACCATTGATAGATTTTTCCAGTGGCTCCGTTATCTGCGATTCTACGATATCCGGGTTGGCACCTGCATAAGATGTTCTTACATTGATAATCGGCGGATCTATAGATGGATAGTCGCGGACACCGAGAAAATTAAACCCGATGACCCCAAAAACAATGATAATTATATTGAGCACGATGGCCATTACTGGCCGCCGTAGAGAGAGCGAAGGTAGACTCATGCAGATAGTTTCTTAAAAAACAATCAAATATACAGACTTAGACCCTTGATACTATCGAAGGTTTAAGGCTAATGCAGCCGAATGCTGATGTTTCTTTTACATAAAATTTATTCCAACAATATCTGCATCCGTCATTTATTGATTGTAAGTGTATAATGAAGATGTAAAATTGGCATAAAGCACGTTTCGCCTATATGCCCATTTTAATTAATTATGAAGCGGTCCGGTGTTTTTGGGCTTTCGGATATGGCTATTAACTTTGGGGACTGATTAACCAACATAAAAACAATTATTTCTTATGGCACATACACTTCCTGCATTGAATTATGCTTTTGAAGCATTGGAACCACACATTGATGCACAAACGATGCAAATACACCATGGCAAACACCACCAGGCTTATGTAGATAACCTGAATAAAGCCATAGCCGGCACAGATGCCGAAACAAAAACACTGGAAGAACTGATGGCAAACATATCTGCATACCCTGTTGCTGTGCGCAACAATGGTGGTGGACACTACAACCATACACTTTTCTGGAGCATCCTGGGCCCTAACACAGGTGGCGCACCTACGGGTGACCTGGCTACTGCCATTAATGAAAACTTCGGCTCATTTGACGCACTGAAAGAAAAAATGAATACGGCAGGTGCTACCCGCTTTGGTAGCGGCTGGGCATGGCTGCTGGTAAAAGATGGTAACCTGGAAGTATCCTCTACCCCTAACCAGGATAACCCGCTGATGGATGTGGCCGAAGTAAAAGGCACACCTATATTGGGCATAGACGTATGGGAACATGCGTACTACCTGAAATATCAAAACAAGCGCCCGGACTACCTGGCTGCTATCTGGAATGTGATAAACTGGGATGAAGTAAGCAAAAGATACAAAGCTGCTTTGTAAGAGTAATATTAACCGCACATTTAAATAAACCTGAAGCCACGCATATAGCGTGGCTTCTTTATGTGGTCAGTAATAATTACATGGGTGGCTTACTCCTTATCAATTCCCATTATTTTACAACTCCAAAGGAGAAACCGACACCTACCATTAAACCTCCGGGGGCAAGTATCGTCATTGCCTGATCCCCGCCAGAAGTTAAAGTATGGCCACTTAGAATTGTATAATTGTCTTCATCAAGACGTAAAGAGTACCCCACCTGCAACCATATGCGGTGGCCATTGCGCCCAAGATTCCAGAAACGATATCCTGCAACAAAAACATTTACTTTAGGCTCCAGGTCAAGCCTTACTGTTTGATCTCCTGTGGTGGTAGGTAGTGAGGTAGAAAAGTTGGCCAACCCGGTATTGTAAGTTACACCGGTACCCAATGCCCATCTACGGTTACATTTGTCAAAATAAAAGCGTCCTTCGCCATAGGCTTTGTACCCTCACGAGCTTAGGCCACCGCCGGCACCTAATGAAAATTGCTGTGTAACAGGCACATCAATATTAAAGCC
>CAMLKS010000152.1 GCA_946480675.1 uncultured Bacteroidota bacterium | reverse complement strand
GCTGACCGGCATTACGAATGCCAAATGCAATGGCGATAATAATGGTGCAGCAAAAATCGCTGTAAGCGTTGGTACGGCTCCATACACATATAGCTGGAACACAACACCTCCGCAAACCACGCAAAACGCAGGCTCTTTACCCGCCGGTACTTATACAGTTACGGTAACAGACGGTAATGGTTGTATGGATACTGCCAAGGCGGTTATAACGGAACCTGTGCCTTTCACTATTACGGCTGCGGGAATGGAAAAAACCTGCGAAGGATACAGCGATGGTTCTGCAAAGGTTACCGGTATTAGTGGTGGCGCAATGCCGCTTGTGTACAGTTGGAACACAACCCCTGCTCAGGCAACAGATTCTGCTATAAAGCTACCTGCGGGTACCTATACCGTAAAAGTAACAGATGCCAATGGTTGCGAAGCTATTGCAACTGCAGATGTTCAAAACTACCCTAAACCGGACCTGGCTTTAACACCAGATCAATATCTCTGTATTGGCAACGATATAAGCCTGGAGGCTTCGGGCGGTGTTACTTATAAATGGACCCCACCAGCTACCCTTACCTGCCCTACTTGTCCTAAAACCAATGCCAAACCAACTGTGACCACAACCTATACGGTGGACATTGTAGATAGCAATAATTGTCCTGCTACAGGCAAAGTAGCTATTACAGTGCTCACCAAAGGCGAAGTAGCAGTAGGGCCACCCCAGGAAGTGTGCGAAGGCACCAACATACAATTATACGCACGCGGTGGCAGTGAATATACATGGTGGCCCGGCGCATCTTTAAATAACGCAAACAGCGCCACACCACTTTCCAGTGCCACTACCCCAACACTATACCACGTAGCCATTAAGCAAAATGAGTGTTTTACCGATACGCTCTCGCAAATGGTGAATGTTGTACCTATGCCGACCATAGACCTAGGGCCGGACAGAGAAGGCGTAGCCGGACAGGAAATAACACTGGATGCTAAAGTGACCAACGCAACACGTATAGCATGGTCGCCCACATCCGGCCTTAGCTGTGCAGATTGCTACAGTCCCAAACTAATACTGGAGCGTACTGTAAAATATACTGCTACCGTATATAACAGCCTGGGCTGTGAAGCCAAAGACGATATTACCATCACGGTAAATTGCGACCAGTCTATATTATTTGTACCCAATACATTCACCCCGAATGGCGATGGCGTGAACGACCGCTTCTATCCTTCCATCAGGGGTGTAAAAACCATCAAAGCGCTGAAAGTGTATAACAGGTGGGGCCAGATGCTGTTTGAAGCCTACGATTTCCCCGCCAATGACCCTAACTATGGCTGGGATGGTACTTTCAAAAACCAGGAATTGACACCTGATGTATTCGTATATATGATAGAAACACAATGCGCCAGTGGTGAAAGAATATTTACAAAAGGCGATATTTCGCTGATCCGATAAAGAATATCAAACTATAAACAAACCAGGAAGGCCGGAATTATCCGGCCTTTTTCCTTTCCTGAAAAAAAATCCCGCATCCGCATAGGGGTATTTGCATAAGTGGTTGTCGTACTATAAAGTGCGCGCGTTGAAAGAAGGAATTATCTTTGATGCCAGACTCACGGCCTACAGAATGGAAAACAGTGCCAGCCCCATAGTATTGGTAAATACCGATGCAGATGCTGTATTTGAACAGGTTTTCAAATCTCATTTTAAGAGATTGCACGCCTATGCCTGCACGATTGTAAAAGACGAAGACACTGCCGAAGAGGTGGTACAGAACATCTTTTGCAAGCTGTGGGAGAAAAAAGAACAGCTGCAATCTCTGCAGTCGGTATCTGCCTACCTGTACAGGGCGGTATACAACGAAAGCCTGAATTACCTGAAGCACGAAAAAGTAAAAGCCAGTTATCAGTCATTTGCAGTAAAGAGTATGAGCGAGGCCGACGAAAATGCAGGAAAAGGCAGAATAGTAGAACTGGAGGAACGGGTAGCACAAGCCATGAGCGAGTTGCCGGAACAATGCCGCACCATTTTCCACATGAGCAGGTTTGAGGATATGAAATACCGCGAAATAGCCGATAAAATGGGGCTTTCGATAAAAACGGTGGAAAACCAGATGGGCAAAGCCCTGAAACTGATGCGCATAAAACTGGCCGACTTTTTACCTATACTATGGGTGATATTGCTAAACATGTAAAAAGAAGAAAAAAGTGAACAGAAATCTAAGCCCGATGACAGATGACCTGCTGGTGAAATACCTGCTGGGCGAGGCTACCAGTGAGGAAGCGGCGCATGTGCAGCAATGGATAGCAGCCGATGCAGCCAATAAAAAACACTTTGACCACTTTAGCCTGATATGGAATGAAAGTAAAAAGCTAGCCGTAAACAGTACTATTGATGAAAATGCCGCCTGGCTACGCTTTCAGCAACGTGTAGCACAGCAAGATAGCCACAAGGCTAAAACAGTATCTTTCAGGCCCATGCAGTGGATGCGCGTAGCAGCTATACTTATATTAATGATAGGTATAGGTTGGGCTACTTATTACACCGTAGATAGTGGCCGAATGATAGCATTGCATTCAGACAATAATATCCTTACGCAAACCCTGCCTGATGGCTCAGTAGTAACGCTGAACAAAAATTCTACTATAAAATATCCGAAGCATTTCAGAGGCAATACCCGTGATGTAGAACTGGATGGTGAAGCCTTCTTCAATGTGGCACCGGATAAAAGCAAGCCTTTTTATATAACAGTGGATGAAGTAACGGTAAAAGTGGTAGGCACTTCTTTTAATGTAAAGAGTAATCATACCAAAACAGAAGTAGTAGTAGAAACCGGCATAGTAGAGGTAAGCAAAAACAATAAAGGTGTTGTATTAAATCCGAAAGAGAAAGCCACCGTACGTAGAAATGCCGATGCACCGGTAAAAGAGCAAAGCACCGATGAGCTTTATAACTATTATCGCACCAAAGAGTTTGTATGTAATGCCACTCCACTCTGGCGACTGGCCGATGTATTGAGCGAGGTGTACAATGTGAAAATAGAAATAGCCAACGCACAACTGTATAACCTGCCACTTACAACCACATTCCACAACGAATCGCTGGATAGTATATTGCAGGTCATTAGTGAGACATTCAATATACATGTTGAAAAAACGGGCAACCGTATCATACTCAAATAGCATATTGCCTGCATGAATTATTTACACCGCTTAGCCATTTTATTACTATTCATAACCATTGCCAGCCATAGCCATGGCCAATCTTTACTGAACAAACAAGTAAACATAGATATAAAAGGCAAGAAGGTAACCGAAGCGTTAAAGATCATCAGCAGGCAAGGCAATTTCTATTTTTCTTACAATAGCAATATCATAAGGCGCGATACCTCGGTAAACCTTAGTATCCGAAATAAGACTGTCCGGCAAGTGCTGGACATGCTTTTTGATGGCATGTATGTTTATACCGAATCGGGCAACCATATCATTATAGAAAGCACCGCCAACCAATACTGGTATGCTACAGGGTACGTGGCCGATGCCACTACAGGCGAAAAACTACCCTACGCCAGTGTATATGAACGCAGGCAGTTTGTCAGCACCATGACCAATGAACAAGGCTATTTCAAGTTAAAGCTGAAAGACAGGCAGGCAGCAGCCAACTTGTATATAAGCAAATCATGGTATCATGATACTATGATTGTTTGCAGGGCCAATTATAATACAGAGCTTTCGGTTGTCCTGGCATCACAGGCTTTCGAACTGGATTCTTTTGTAGTAACACAACATACCGGTGTGGAACGCAATTGGTTCGGGCGCTTATTCCTCTCATCGCGCCAGCGTATGCAAAGTATCAACCTGAGTAAATATTTTGTGAACAAGCCATACCAGGGTTCAGTGCTACCCGGGCTTAGCACGCAAGGCAAGCTCAGCACACAAGTAGTGAATAAATTTTCATTCAACCTTTTGGGTGGCTATACGGCCGGTGTCAATGGTTTTGAACTGGGCGGATTGTTCAACATCGTAAAGAAAGATGTGCGCTATGCACAGGTAGCAGGTCTTTTCAACCTGGCAGGTGGCGCACTGGATGGCTTCCAGATAGCAGGCCTGCACAATAACATACTGGATACCGCGACGGGCGTACAGGTAGCAGGCATCAGCAATTATGCCAAAGGCAAGGTAATAGGCTCTCAGGTGAGTGGTATATATAACCATTCATCGGGCAATGTGCGGGGCGTGCAAGTAGGCGGTGTGGCCAGTTTTGCAAAAGATGGTGTAGATGGCGGCCAGGTAGCAGGCGTATTCAATTATACCAATAAGAAAACAGATGGTGTACAAGTAGCAGGTGTTGCCAATTCCGTTATTGGCGAACTGGATGGTGTGCAGGTATCAGGCGTAGCCAACCATGTTAATAAAGACGCTGATGGCGTACAGGTGGCAGGTATTGCTAACTCCACCTTCGGTGTGATGACAGGCGTACAGGTATCGGGCATCTTCAACTTTGCAAAAGATGTAAGGGGCATGCAAATAGGACTCATCAACATAGCCGATACTTCGTCTGGCATGAGCATAGGCTTCATCAATTTCATCTGGAAAGGCTATCATAAACTGACCATATCTACCAGTGAAGCGATGAATGTAAATGCCGCCATCAAACTAGGCAATAAAAAACTGTATAATATAATATTCGCTGGCCTCAATGCAGGTTCTTTCCAGCAGGTATTCGGGCTGGGCTATGGTTTGGGGCATGAACTGAAAATAAGCAAGCGCTTTTCCATAAGCTCCGAAATATCTATGCAATACTTGCACCTCGGCGATTGGGAAGCCAGCAACTGGCTATACAAAGGTCAGGTTAACCTTAACTATAAACTACATAAATTCATTGCTATTACTGGTGGCCCATCTTACAACTTCTATAATACTAACCAAACCAACTTTCAGCAAGCCTTCCGCAAAGACCTGCGTACAAGCGGCATAGCACCTACGCAGCACGACAGGAACTGGTATAGCTGGATAGGCTGGAATGTAGGCCTCACCTTCTTTTAAAAATTTTGCAATAACGCGATAGGGGTAAAAACGCAGCATGGTGTCATAATTCTAAACAAAGAATTATGATGAAACGATTAGCTACTATCGCCACAGTGTTACTTATATCTGCCACTGCAACTGCCCAGCCATTAAAACTGCGTATGGCACACATAGGATTGATCTATCCTATCAGCAGCAACGGTATCAATGCAAAAGAATATACCAATGTGCTATCACTGCATGCCATAGCCGGCGTGTCCCGCTCAGAGATAGGCTTCTGCGGTTCCGGTATCAGCAATATCATATTCGACAATACAGATGGTGTTGTATTAGGTGGTTTCTCTACACACATATTCAACAATGCAAATGGCCTTGTAGCATCAGGCTTTATGAATACTGTAAAGAATGACGTAAAAGGCGTAGAAGCTGCGGGATTCCTGAATATGGCTAAGGATGTAAAGGGTGCACAACTGGCTGGTTTTGCCAATGTATCCACAGGTGCTGTTACAGGCTTTCAAGGTGCAGGTTTTGCCAATGTAACTACAAAGGCGGTATATGGCACACAGGTAGCAGGTTTTGTAAACGTGACCAAGCATGCCGAAAGCCCGCAACTAGCAGGCTTTATCAATGTGGCCGAAGATGCCAACATGCAAATTGCAGGCTTCATTAACGTAGCAAAAGAAGTACGCGGTGTGCAGGTAGCAGGTTTCATCAATATTGCCGATAGCAGCGACTTCCCGATAGGCATTATCAATATCATCAAGAAAGGTGAAAAAGCCATAGGTTTCACCATAGATGAAAACCTTACCGCACTTACTACTTTCCGTTCCGGAGGCCGGGTAATGTATGGTGTGATAGGTGTGGGTGCCAACCTGCGCAGTAATAAAGAAATGTATGCATTAGAAGCCGGCCTGGGTGTGCATATCCCTGTATCAAAAGGCTTCCGGATAAATGTAGAAGCTACCAGCAGCGCCTTTGCCAGGTTTTATGAAGGTAGCTATATGAGGTCTTCGCTGCGCGTATTACCGGCCTTTATGATAGGCAACAAGGTGGAGATATTCGCTGGCCCAACGCTCAATCATTATCATAGCAATGATTACAACGGCGATGAAATGTCTAACAACTACCTGTGGTCTGATACCTATTGGGATTACTTCAATGGCATCAATATAGGTGGCATGGCTGGCATCCAGTTTCATCTCTAAAAGTTTTCAAAA
>CAMLKS010000151.1 GCA_946480675.1 uncultured Bacteroidota bacterium | reverse complement strand
CGCTATATTTTGATCCAGTTGCATACCCATCTGGAATTTCAGTGCCATATAGGTAAGGTCTACCAGTTGTTTTACGCGGGTTTGCTCTGTTTTCAAATTGGTTAGTGTGATAGATATCCTGTCCACATCCAGCTTTTCGGCAAGGCCATTTTCATATATCACTTTGGTTTCCCTGTGTAGCTGGTCTATACGTGCTATATTCTGATCCAGCAGTTCTTTGCGTTTTTCTGCTATCATAATATTATAGTACGCCTTGGCTACAGCCACCCTTACTTCCTGCTCTGTCAGCTGGATATTTTTTTCAGCCAATTGTTCCAGTTGTTTCCTTGCCTGCAGTGCCACCATGATACCAGGATCAAACAGCATCTGGTTCAGTTCTGCCTGGCCATTTGTTGTCCATTTGGGTTGAAAGGCAAAAGAAAGAACGTCTGTAGACGGATCATCTCTTACATCTTTATTGACAGAATTTTCGTTGACTAATCCTGTTCCTGGAGCACCAGGAAGACCAGTAACAGTATATTTAATGAAATTGGGCACCTGAAATGCTGCTACCAATGGCGCATAGTTTATTCCACCCGACAGCTTCAGGTTAGGTAATGCCAATCCTGTTACTTCACGGTTTTTGGCTATTGTAGACCTTTGGTCGAGCCTGGCATTTTTAATTTTAGTTTGGTGTTCGAGTGCATATTGTATGCATTCTTCCAGGCTCATTGATTCCTGCGCTTTTGCCAGTGCCGGCAGCAGGCCAATGGTTAGTGTTAAACCGTATATCAATAGTCGTCTCATATGTTAGAAACTTGCTTTAAGTACTGTTCTTTGTATTTCTGGTATAGTTTTTCGCCTTTGGGGGTCATGATGCCGTACAAAAAGTGTTCACTCACCTCGTGCATTACAAACTTCAGGTCGTTACGGCTGTTTATCATCAGGTTAGGGTGCAGCACCAGCATGCTCACCTCCATACGGTAGCGGGCAATGAATTCAGCATCCAGCGTATCGCGGTACAAACCCTCTTTCATACCCCACAGTACATTGTTTTTAATGGCTTCAATATCTTTGGCCATCATATTGGCCCTGAATTTCTGGTAGCCATCGGGGTAATACCTTTCCAGTTCCAGCAACGCCAGCGGGTTCATATTGCGCAGCACATTGTCAAACATACCCATCACACGCACCATCCCTTCTATGGCATTATCCGCCTCGTTCATTATCGATATACAGCTATCGGATACATGCTCCTGAAACCAGCTGACCGATTCATTTACCACTTCATTCTTATTGGCAAAGTGTTGATAGAGGGTTTTCTTGGAAATACCCGCCCTTCTCGCTATATCATCCATGGTGATGGTTTTGAAGCCGTACTGACGGAACAATTCCATGGACGCACTGAGTATTTTAGTTAATGGTTCCATAATCGCCCGCAAAACTATGGAAACATTTTTTATAAAAAACGTTTCCTTTGTATATTTAATTTCTATTAGGCTTATCGAAAAAATATATTGGGTATGCCTTAATGCAACTTGGAGTGGCTTTAATACGTGTATTTTCTGCTTCAGGCATAATTATTTAGTTTTATGGCACTAAACATTTACACATATGTCTTTCTGGAAAGATTTTAAGGCCTTCGCAATGAAAGGCAATGTAATAGACCTGGCTGTCGGTGTGGTTATTGGTGCAGCCTTTGGCAAGATCGTTACAGCCCTTGTAGACGACCTTATAATGCCCATCATTGGCTACCTGACCCCGAAGGGCCAAAAATTTACAGACCTGTACACTGTATTGAAGCCGGCAAAAGATGGTGATGTTTATACCTCTTTAGAGCAAGCCAAAACTGCCGGGGCGAACGTTTTTGCCTATGGCCATTTTATCCAGACCATTGTCGATTTCCTCATAATAGCGTTTTTTATATTCCTGGCTATACGCGCTATACAAAGACTGCAAACCAAACACGAGGAAGAGAAGAAAGCAGCCCCGGAGCCATCGTCTACTGACAAATTACTTATTGAAATACGCGACCTGCTTAAGAAATAAGCATTATTTATCCCTATTCTGTGGTATAAGAGCGATTATTTCTGCATTTTTGTGCTTCAGGACAGGCATTATCATCTATGGCTACAGGAAAAATCTACCAGGATCTCATCACACGTAAACGGCAGGGGCGTAGTGGCTTTGCTGTTCTCATAGACCCTGATAAGGTGGCCCCGGCAGATATGCCCCACCTGGCTAAGCTATGCAACAATGCAGGTGTTGATTATGTATTGATGGGAGGCAGCCTTGTAGTAGCTGATAACCTCGATGCCTGCATCCAACGCTTTAAAGCAGAAAGCAATATACCTGTCATACTTTTCCCGGGCAGCCCCGCACAGGTTACGCCTTATGCAGATGCCTTATTGTATCTATCTCTTATATCGGGCCGTAATGCGGAACTGCTGATAGGCCAGCATGTAGTATCGGCACCTACGGTGAAAGCCAGTGGGCTGGAAGTGATATCTACCGGGTATATGGTAATAGATGGCGGTACACCCACCACTGTTTCTTACATGAGCCATGCCGCACCTATACCTGCCAATAAGCCGGATATAGCTTTATGCACCGCTTGGGCCGGTGAATTGCAGGGGAAACATATTATCTACATGGATGCAGGCAGCGGCGCACGGGTGCCTATTACTGAGGAAATGATCCATAAGGTAAGTAACCATATAGAGATACCACTATTTATAGGCGGCGGTATACATACCCCCGAAAAAGTATATGCCAACTGCAAGGCCGGTGCCAACATCGTGGTAGTAGGCAATGCCATAGAACGCGACCCTATGCTGATACAGGAACTGGCGGCAGCTACTAAAGAGGCCGTAGTTACTGTAAAACAATAGCCCCGGTTTTTATATCTTACTGCTATGCAGTCCCCATTATACAAAGAAGCCATACTGTGCCTGATGTTTGCTATGGCAGAGGCCGATGCCACTATCAATAATGATGAGCTGATTGCCGTCATTATCATGAAGGATGTGTTTCGTGGCTATAGCGAGGCCGATATCATGGAACTGTACCGGGAATATAAGAACCGCTTTGCAGATGCAGGGTTTGCAGGTATTTGCAATGTAATGGTAAGGCAAATACCATCTGAACTACATATGGGTACCTTATCTATACTGGCAGATATGGCTACTATTGATTTTGATGTAAGTATGCAGGAAGGCTCATTCATATCAATAGCTGCCGCTACGATGGGTATATCGGATATCGCCGTAAAGACACTCCTTCTCACATCACTATCGCGGAAGCTACTGCTGCAAACGGGCGAGGAAGGATTATAATTAACTCACTTCTTCCCCGCGGCCTTTTACATCTTTTGTACTGCGTATCAGGCCAATACCTGCAAAAAAGAATATAGCACCTAATATGCCGTAGACGGCTATAGTTTTTACATCGCGGGCATTACCGCCTGTGTTTATAAAATCGTTGGCCGCCATTATAAGCCCTACTATACCCAATATTGTAAGTATAATACCGAATATGCGCTTTTCCATAAAAACCATGTTTGGTCTATCACTATCTTATAAAGAATGTGCCAGAACACAGCTTTTACAAATGAAATGCAGCGGCAAGTATTTGTTCATCATATTTTATATCCGTCACCTGCCATCGATAATAATTATAATTACCAGTCTTCAACTGCCAGATAGCATCACCTTGTGACATTACAGATATGCCATTGAAACGGCTATAATTGTGCGCGGGAATTACCCATTTCTCCATCTGCGCATCAGGGCCGCCACCCATGTAGCGCATAGCCTCAACTGCTACAACTCTGCCGCTTGTATCGAAGCTGAAAATAGCTGAGGCAGTTGCCTGACTGTATTGCATAGTAAGCCGGGCATGGCAGCTATCCATTTCCTGCCATTTAAAATAGGGCTGCAGTGCCGCGGATGGGAACCAGCATATTTCCCCCATATACCGCAACATTGCCCCCTGATCTATTTTACTACTTTTCTCATCCACTATCTTAAAAAGGCCATACAGTTTTATAAGCATATGGCCGTTGCCATCACTAAACTTATCGCGCCCTGCCATTACCACCCCGGGATTCATATTGACTTTTACCGTCCATACAAAAGCAGGCTCGTCGATATTAAAATATTGTTCAGCATGCGCAGGCAACCACTTGCCGCCGGGTTTTATCCGCATGTAGCCCTTCTGTGTAAGGTACACTTTATGCACGAGCGGCTTACCAATTGTACCCGATTGCTTCAGCCATTTTTGTACACATAGCGGTAAGCCTTTAAGCATCTCCTCCGTAACTACAGCATTGCTATTGTTTTCATTGCGCATGATGGCTTTACTTTCATTACCTGCTGTTTTAAAAAACTGCCATTGCCCTAAGGCGGTAATGCTAACCAGCAAAATCAATACATTGACCAAAGTACCTGCTTTGGCTACAGGCCACCATAATATTATCAATACCTGGGAGAATGTTATGGACACTACTGCAAGCACCCACCACCAATCCATATGCAACCCGTACACAACAGCAGTAGAAGTGAACAGGACAAATGCAAGAAGCCAGAGTGTTTGAAATACTGTTGTAAACTTTGCCCGTGTAGCAATAGTGGATTTACCGATAAGCCCGCCATCTTTTGCAGGCACCACCGCTATGAGGTGTATCAGGGCGTGCATTGCTATTAACAGGATAAAAAGCCGCATAAGAAATGATCATAAAAGTATCGGGCTTATAGCACCCTACTTATGACCACTATCAGCATAGCCGCTGACAGTTAACTACTTATGAAAAGTATTGACAATGTGTTCTGCTGTTTGTAATTTCATGCTTCACCTTAAAATTTATTATCATGAAACGTTTATTATTTATGGCTATTGCCATCCTTTCCACCGTTGCCGCACAAGCACAGCCTTACTTGACGGTTAATAACTACACCAGTTGCAATGCATTTGCAGATATGTATTGCCGTGACCTTGCGTGCAACCCCAGTACAGGTGTATCTACCAGCGGCAGCACTACCTTTGCGCCCGGCACTACTGTTGTAGATGCTACTACCCTGCCGGGGTGGAACAGTAGTGTGACGTATTACTGGCAATATGGCCGCGTGGGTAATATATGCAACTGGGTGCCCGGTGGTGGTGGCTGTTCGGGCACAGTTATCACCCTTTCAAACGGAAATTGTGTTGGTGGCTCATTTGCAGGTGGCTGTGTATTGATAGACAATGCCTGTAGCGGCGGATGTGCACAGTTCAACATAAGGGTAACCTGGAACAATGTAACCGGTGATGCACAAGTAGACATTTATCCTTAGAGATACATTCCTTACTATCAGATGCCTCGTAGTAATACGGGGCATTTTTGTTGTGTTTTGTTGTGTTTTGTTGTGTTTTTCTACTTTTTTATTTGTTGCAACAAATGGAAACAAAAAGCAGGAATACACGGGTAATATTTTCCTAAATCAATCGCCATGTTTTATATAGCAAATTTACGAAAAATATCATATTTCTGCTATAAAATATGTTCTGTAGTTTGCACTATTTTGTGAATCACGGTATCCAGCTCATCGGCAGCTACATCCAGTTTTTCTAGCAATTCTTTCTCGTCAAGGTTCATGCATTCACGATTTTTCATCAGTTCCAGCAATCCCATCAAACTGGCAAGCGGGGCACGTACCACATGCGATTGTGTCCATGCGATATCTCTCAATACATTATTCTGTTCTTCCACCTTCCTGGTGTGTTCTACCAGGTCTGTAATATCTGTCATAGAACCAATTGCCCGGATAGCTTTGCCTGATGCATCGCGAACAAAGATACCCCGGTGCTGCACATAGGCTATGTCTCCATTCGCTTTCAGGTAACGGAATTCTGCAAAAAAGAAAAATTGTGCAGGGTCTTGTATTGTCTCCTGCAACTTAGCCATCACACGTTCTTTGTCGTGCGGATGTATATTGCGAGACCAAAGATGATTATCATAGATATCCAAATCGTAACCAAACAGCTGGCGGAAACCATCGCCCCATATCGCTATATCCTTCTCAATATCCCAGTCTACAATCGCTTCCCCGGTAGCTTTCAGCACCAGTTCAAAACGTTCGTTACTATCCCTTAAAGCTTCCTGCTGCTGCTTACTGGTTGTTATATCAATAATAACACCATCTATATAAATGAGATTATCGTTGTCATCGAAAATGCCTCTACCGTTTTCTTTTACCCATATAACATCGCCATTCTTACACACCATTCTATACTCCA
>CAMLKS010000150.1 GCA_946480675.1 uncultured Bacteroidota bacterium | reverse complement strand
TCAGCCAAGCCGCGGCTAATAGAAAGTCCAAGCCCCGTGCCGCCATATTTGCGGCTGGTAGAACCTTCCGCCTGCTGGAAAGCTTCAAAGATGATATTCTGCTTATCCTTAGAAATACCGATACCGGTATCTTTAATTTCAAAAGCTACTACCTGCTTCGCATTATCCAGGTTAGGGTTATCACTTCTCCATGCTTTATTCGCGTCAAATATTCTTAGTTTCACTTCGCCCTTCTCTGTAAACTTAAAGGCATTAGAAAGCAGGTTTTTCAATATCTGGTTCAGGCGCTGAACATCGGTTTCGATGATATCCGGCAGGTCCTTATCCATCTCGATACTGAATTTCAGGTTCTTATTTTCAGAAACGTGCTTGAAGGTTGTTTCTACAAAGTTTGTAATCTCATGGAAACGAACATTGATAAAGTCTGCAGAAATATACCCCGATTCAATCTTAGACAAATCAAGGATATCATTGATAAGCTGTATCAGGTCGTCGCCACAGCTGTGTATGGTTTTAGCGTAACGCACTTGCCTTTCCGTAAGGTTACCTTCATTATTTTCAAACAACTCTTGCGCCAATATCAGCAATGAATTCAAAGGCGTACGTAGCTCGTGCGACATATTTGCCAGGAATTCAGATTTATATTTAGATGTCAGCTGTAATTGTTCTGCCTTTTCTTCCAGTGACCTGCGTGCTTCTTCGACTTCTTTATTCTTATTCTCTACTTCTTCCTTCTGTTTTACCAGCAGGTGTGCTTTATCCTGCAGCTCTTCATTTGTTATACGCAGTTCATCTGTCAAAGATTGCGACTGCTCCAGCAAATGCTCTGTGCGCGAATTGGTTTCAATAGTATTCAATACAATACCGATACTTTCTGTCAACTGGCCAAGGAAGTCAAGGTGCGTTTCGCTGAATGCTTCAAACGAAGCCAGCTCAATAACCGCTTTGATTTCTTTTTCAAACAGTACCGGTAGTACAATAAGATTAAGTGGTGTTGCTTCACCCAATCCGGAGCTTATTTTTATATAATCGGTGGGTACATTATTTAGTAATATTTTCTCTTTTTCACTGGCACATTGTCCTACCAGTCCTTCACCCAGTTTAAAGCTCTTCCTGATATTGATCTCGTCTTTATAAGCATATGCCGCAAACAATTTCAGGATATTATCATTATGTACTTCATCCTGTTCATAAATGTAGAACATGCCATGCTGTGCATTTACTACCTGTGCCAGTTCAGAAAGGATACGCCTTGTCACCGTATTCAAATCCTTCTGCCCTTGCAGCATTTGTGTAAACTTCGCCAGGTTCGACTTCAACCAGTCTTGTTCCTGGTTGCGCAGCGTTGTTTCTTTCAGGTTGGCAATCATCTGGTTGATGGTATCCTTCAGTTCCTCCACTTCGCCCTTCGCATCCACACGTATCATACGCGTAAGGTCACCTTTCGTTACCGCCGATGCTACTTCTGATATGGCACGTACCTGTGTTGTCAGGTTCTCTGCCAGTTGGTTCACGTTTTCTGTAAGGTTTTTCCAGGTACCAGATGCACCGGGTACATTGGCCTGTCCACCCAGGCGGCCTTCCACACCCACTTCGCGTGCCACGGTTGTTACCTGGTCGGCAAACACAGCAAGTGTATCAATCATCTCATTAATGGTATCTGTCAACTGCGCTACTTCTCCGCGAGAACTGATAGATAACTTTTGTTTCAAGTTACCTGTAGCTACAGATGTTACCACTTTCGCAATACCGCGCACCTGGGAAGTAAGGTTGGATGCCATCATATTCACCGAGTCGGTCAGATCCTTCCAGGTACCGGCCACACCTTTTACTTCTGCCTGTCCGCCCAGCTTTCCTTCTGTACCCACTTCACGCGCCACACGCGTTACTTCGAAGGCAAATGAGTTCAGCTGATCCACCATTGTGTTGATCGTATTTTTCAGATCGAATATCTCTCCTTTTACATCAATGGTTACTTTTTTGGAAAGGTCACCGCTTGCCACCGCCTTTGTTACTTCAGCAATGTTACGCACCTGCGATGTCAGGTTACCCGTCATCTGGTTTACGGAGTCCGTCAGGTCTTTCCACGTACCGGCCACACCTGGCACGAAGGCTTGCCCACCCAGCTTACCATCTGTACCTACTTCACGCGCCACACGCGTTACTTCCGATGCGAAGGCGCGAAGCTGATCCACCATCGTATTCAGTGTTTCTTTCAATTGCAATATCTCACCGCGCACATCCACTGTAATTTTGCGCGACATATCGCCATTAGCCACCGCAATGGCCACATCGGCAATATTACGTACCTGGTCGGTAAGGTTGCCTGCCATTTGATTTACGGAATCGGTCAGGTCTTTCCAGGTGCCGCCTACACCGGGTACGTGCGCCTGGCCACCCAGTTTACCTTCCGTACCCACTTCGCGCGCCACACGGGTTACTTCAGACGCAAAGGCACGCAATTGTTCCACCATCGTATTGATAGTGTTTTTCAGCTCAAGAATTTCGCCTTTTACATCCACCTCAATTTTGCGCGATAAATCGCCATTAGCCACAGCGGTTGTTACCTCGGCTATGTTACGTACCTGCCCTGTCAGGTTAGAGGCCATTTTATTTACCGAATCGGTCAGGTCTTTCCAGGTTCCATCCACACCCGGCACATCAGCCTGTCCACCTAGCTTGCCTTCAGAGCCCACCTCGCGTGCCACACGTGTCACTTCCGAACCAAAAGAGTTCAATTGGTCCACCATCGTGTTAATAGTATTTTTCAGCTCCAGGATTTCTCCTTTTACATCTACGGTAATTTTACGTGATAAGTCACCCTTCGCCACCGCTGTTGTTACTTCGGCTATGTTACGTACCTGTGCTGTCAGGTTAGAGGCCATCTGGTTTACGGAGTCAGTCAGGTCTTTCCAGGTACCACCTACGCCTTGCACCTTCGCCTGTCCGCCCAGTTTGCCTTCTGTACCCACTTCCAATGCCACACGGGTTACTTCAGATGCAAATGAGTTCAATTGGTCCACCATCGTATTGATGGTATTTTTCAGGTCTAATATTTCTCCTTCTACGTTTACGGTAATTTTTTTAGAAAGGTCTCCCGTTGCCACGGCAGTTGTTACCTCGGCAATGTTACGTACCTGTGCCGTCAGGTTGCTACCCATCTGGTTTACAGAATCGGTCAGGTCTTTCCATACACCACCAACACCCTTTACAGTTGCCTGCCCGCCTAGCTTTCCTTCTGAACCCACTTCGCGCGCCACACGGGTCACTTCCGAACCAAATGAATTCAACTGATCCACCATCGTATTGATGGTATTTTTCAGTTCCAGGATTTCTCCCTGCACATCCACGGTAATTTTCTTGGAAAGGTCACCGTTAGCCACCGCTGTTGTTACCTCGGCAATGTTACGCACCTGCCCTGTAAGGTTACCCGCCATCTGGTTTACAGAATCGGTCAGGTCTTTCCATACACCACCTACGCCTTCCACGGTTGCTTGTCCACCTAGCTTTCCTTCTGAACCCACTTCACGCGCCACACGGGTAACCTCCGAACCAAAGGAATTCAACTGGTCCACCATCGTATTGATGGTGTTTTTTAGTTCTAATATCTCTCCTTTTACATCTACGGTTATTTTACGGGAAAGGTCGCCCTTGGCCACCGCCGTTGTCACTTCAGCTATATTACGTACCTGTGCCGTCAGGTTACTACCCATCTGGTTTACAGATTCCGTCAGGTCTTTCCATACCCCGCCTACACCCTTTACCGTTGCTTGCCCGCCCAGCTTTCCTTCTGAACCCACTTCGCGCGCCACCCGGGTCACTTCCGATGAGAAGGAGTTCAGCTGATCCACCATCGTATTGATGGTATTTTTCAATTCAGATATTTCGCCCTTTACATCCACTGTTATCTTCCTCGACAAATCGCCGCGTGCCACCGCTGTTGTCACCTCGGCTATATTACGCACCTGCCCCGTTAGGTTCGATGCCATTTGGTTTACGGAATCGGTCAGGTCTTTCCAGGTACCACCAATACCCTTTACTTGCGCCTGACCACCCAGCTTACCTTCCGTACCCACTTCCAGCGCCACACGCGTCACTTCCGATGAAAAGGAGTTCAGCTGATCCACCATCGTATTGATGGTGTTCTTCAGCTCTAATATTTCCCCTTTTACATCTACAGTAATTTTTTTCGAGAGGTCACCCTTGGCTACCGCCGTTGTTACTTCGGCAATATTTCGCACTTGCCCCGTCAGGTTACCCGCCATCAGGTTCACCGAGTCTGTAAGATCTTTCCATACGCCACCTACACCTTCTACCACCGCTTGCCCACCCAGCTTACCTTCAGAGCCTACCTCGCGTGCCACGCGTGTTACCTCCATAGAGAACAGGTTCAGCTGCTTCACCATGTCGTTTACCTCTTTGGCAATGCGTGAAAATTCACCCTGCAGCTTGTGGTCGCCAATTTGCATCGGCATTTGCTGCGATAGGTTTCCTTTCGCCACAAGACTGATAACGCTTGCTATTTCAATGGTGGGATGCACCAGGTCAGATATAAGTGTATTCAACGAATCGACGCTGGAACTCCAGGAACCTCTGGCATAGGGTACATCAATACGGTGCGTTAGTTTACCATTCTTACCAATATTGTTGCTGGCTCGTGTAAACTCATCTGCCATCTTTTGATTCAGGGAAATTATTTCATTCAGAACATCACATATTTTTCCATTTATGCCCACCTGGTCGATAGGCATGCGCACATTAAAATTCCCATTTCGTACATCGGTGAGTGTTTTCAGCAACTCTACATATAATTCCGGCGTTGGGAGCATATCATAAGTAGCTACCGGCTCCCGGGTGGCTTTTTTCTTTCCAGAGGATGGTTTTTCATCCACCGACAATGCTACAACTTCCACATTATCAGTGGTTTGCTCAATGGCTGCATGGCCATTTGAACGACGGGATGATCTGGGCATACTTTTTAAAGATTTGATGGTGGATTTTACAACTGATTTAGTACACTAATTGTTTGTGTTTAAAACAGCTACAAAAGATACTATACATAAATATTATTCCATCAATATCTTTATTCTTGGCCGGCTCTATATTTTCATTAAAATAATAAAGCGGGAATATATCCCGCTTTATTATTTTATATATAGTTCTGTAAACAATATTACTGCATTAGTAATTTATTGTACCGTCAATACCTGTCAGGTAGGCTACGTTAGGATTGTTCAGGGGGATAGTAATCGTACCGGTAAAACCACCTGTTGCGTTAACGAAACGCCCGGTGCCGCCAATAAAGGTGGCCTGCATAGTACCCGTAGCCGATGTGTTATTGAAATAAACATCGTACGGTTGTATAGCTACTTCTATATCGTCGCCATTAGCTGCAGTAAAGCTGCCGCATTCTATAACTATATGATTGCCAACATATACACCATTCTGTATTATAGGGGTAACGCAGGTTTTATTGTGAGATGCCAGCAAACCCATATGCGTTACGTTTCCGCTACCGGAAAAATCGCCAACTGCTATAGCCGAACCACTACAATTGCAGGGTAAACCTAAAGTAGTATCCAATGTATAGGTCATATCTCCCTTGAATGGCCTTGCTGTTTTCTTCTCCATTGCTTCCAGCTCGCTTCCCGATGCAGGAGCCAGTGTATGATCTGCCTTCTGACAAGCGGCAATACCTATTAACAAGCTAAAGGCAACGAGTACATACTTCTTCATAATTAATTGATTTAAGAATATGGCCTAAAAATAAACTATCAATTATAAAACCATGAGATTCAAAACCTTCATTAACAAGTTCTTTGCAAGCAGTTAACCAACGCTTAACAACATGTAACGCCAGGATAGGCACAAAACAAAAAAGCCCGTTCCGGGCAAACCAGAACGGGTGAATTATCTCACAACAACTGCTACTATTTAGTAGAGATGTATTTCTTTTCTTTGATACGTGCTGATTTACCTTGGCGTTCGCGTTGGTAGAACAGTTTAGCACGACGTACACGACCTGTTTTATTTACCTCGATGCTATCAATGTTGGGAGAGTACAGAGGAAACAGACGCTCAACGCCTACGCCATCAGATACTTTACGTACAGTGAAAGATTGAGTAAAACCAGTACCCTGACGTTTGATAACATCACCTTTGAACGCCTGAATACGCTCTTTAGCACCTTCAATGATTTTATAATTAACGGTTACGTTATCACCTGCTTTGAACTTTGGAAATTCTTTCTTCCCAGTCAGCTGCTCGTGTACAAAAGCTA
>CAMLKS010000149.1 GCA_946480675.1 uncultured Bacteroidota bacterium | reverse complement strand
CCACCCGCGAACTGGCCATACAGATAGCCGATGTGTTCAAACAGATAGGCAAGTACACGCGCCTTACCATACTGGGCCTGTACGGTGGTGTGGAACAAGACCCGCAGATAAACAAGTTAGACAAAGGCGTGGATGTGCTGATAGCCACACCGGGCCGCATGTTCGACCTGATAAACCAGCAGCACCTGAACCTCAGCAGTGTGCAGATGCTGGTGCTGGATGAGGCCGACCATATGCTGGACCTCGGCTTTATAAACGATATACGCGGCGTACTGAAGTTCATGCCGCGCAAGCACCAAACGCTGTTCTTCTCGGCCACTATAGATAAGAACATCAAAGAGCTGGCATACAGTATTGTTGATAATGCCATCCGTATACAGATATCGCCCAAAGACCCGGTATCGAAGAATGTGAATCACTCGGTAGCATATGTGGAGATGGATGACAAGCGCTTCTTCCTGGAGCGATTGGTGCGCGAGTTTCCGGAGAGTAAGATATTGGTGTTTGTACGTACCAAGGTGCGTGCAGAGCGCGTACATGCAGCCATGCAGCGCGTGGGTATAGAAACACTGACCATGCACGGTGGTAAAGAGCAGGACGACAGGCTGCAGGTGATGAATGAATTCAGGAAAGGGGACATAAAGGTTTTGATAACGACGGATGTAAATGCACGTGGTATAGATATACCCGATGTAGACTATGTAGTGAACTACGACCTGCCAGATGAGCCTGAGAACTATGTGCACCGTGTAGGCCGTACCGGCCGCGGTGTGAAGAAAGGGCAGGCAGTATCTTTTTGCAGTACCGAGGAAAAGCCCATCCTTGCAGAGATCACCAAGTATGTGGGAAAGCCCATACAGGAAATGAAAATAAACAAGGACGACTATCGCGAAACCATTGCCTTTTCTGAAGACGTACCTAATGATAACTGGCAACTACTGCTGCAACAGGAAGAAGCCGCGCAAAAAGCCGCTAAGAAGAAAAAGAAGAAGTAGCGCAATTTAATATCCTATTAATTTATACCGCAAAGGCACAAAGCCGCTAAGTATTCATGGTTGATAGAAATAGATTGAACGAGCTAAGCGCGGAAGTTTTAGACGCCTGCATGTGTGTTCATAAAGAAATAGGCCCCGGCTTGTTAGAATCCGTTTATGAGTATGCCTTGTTGAAAGAGTTTGAGCTAAGAAATATTAAGGCTGCAAACAGGGTAGCAGTGGAATTATTTTATAAAGGCTTATCTACCGGCAAGTTCTATGAAATAGATATGCTGATAGAACAAGAGATAATAATAGAATTGAAAGCTGTTGAAAACATGCACCCGGTTTATGATGCACAGATCATTTCTTATCTAAAGCTGGCAAACAAACGATTAGGCTTTCTCGTAAATTTCAACGTTCCGCTTCTCAAAGATGGCTTCCGGCGTTTCGTAAACAACTTTTAGTTGTAGTGCCTTATCGACTAAAAAAGCACTGCATCTTTACCTTTGCGCCTCAGCGTCTTTGCGGTTGAAAACATTACATCTCTCAAATCCATCACACCTTTGCGTCTCAGCGCCTTTGCGGTAAAAATATAAATAACGAATTGCATAAAAACACGTAAATTTGTTGTAATAAAATCCTATCACAATGAATTTAAAACAGTATGCATTCGTAACAGAAATGCTGAAACACGGAGACAAAATAATAGCCTACAAAAACGCCTATCAATCTCCCTCCGCCTCTTACGCCACACTCGAATCAGCGGCGAACAGGCTTCTCAAAAACCCCGAGGTCGCCGCCGCCATCCAATCCACGCTCGACCGTATCCGTCATGAAGTGGAAGAAGAATTAAAAGATGAATTAAGAAAAGAGCTTTTGTCCGTTCAGCGCAAAAGAGAGATACTGGCACGCATAGCGGAAGGCGATGTATATATCGAACAGACCTACAAAGGCAAAGGCTGCCAGTCCTGCACTCAAATGGCCAAGCCCACTATCAACCAGATGCTAAAGGCAATAGATATTGATAACCGTATGGCAGGCGATTATAAAGACAAGCGCAGCGTCACCTATGTGCACCCCGTAGTCACAAAGCAGGAAGCAACACCCGAACAAGTAACAATAAAAGAAGAAGCAGGCAAACCAGTCATATCTCACAATGGCCTGCGCAAAATGCTTAGAACAAATAGTAATACAACCGCATCAAAAGAAATTTTGATAGAAATTCACAACAAAACACAACAAATGAGTAGGCCAACCTAGTTATTATTTGTTCTTACCTTGAAACCAATCTATACCTCTTATGCTAAAAATACTTGTATTGCTCGCCATGATCATCTGCAATTACAAGGTGTTTGCACAAAACAGCCTGCAATATCCATTCGCAGCGTTCAACAGTGATACATGCTGCTGGCGCAAACTATCGGCAGAGGGAAAATATATAGAGGGCGCCAACCTGATAATAGCCTATATGGCTGCCAATAAAAATGCCCGCGGACAGAATGCAAACTGGCATGCAGGGCAGCTGTTTGCCATGGGCGGCGACAAACAACAGGCAAAGAAATATTTTAAAAAAACATACTCGGTTTTCCAGAAATGGTTGGGTGGTAAAGACGGCGGTGCATGGTACTATTTTGCCAAAGGAACACAGGCATTTGTAATGCGGGATAAGCATAAACTGCAACGTATCCTCCGTAAATGGGAGCATAAGTATGCGCAGGATAGCAACTATAAAGAATTGACAAAGCTATATGCTAACTGGGATATGCCGTATAGCGAGGCATATAAATAAAACACACTAATTGCTGCGCACTCTTTATTTTTGGCGTTCCCTATGAGGATTCTCGGTATTTCCTGCTTTTATCATGATGCTGCTGCTGCTTTGATAGTAGATGGCACGATAGTGGCTGCTGCGCAGGAAGAAAGGTTTACCCGCATCAAGCACGATGAACGTTTCCCGGTACATGCGGTGCGCTATTGCCTGCAGGAAGCCGGGCTGGGCATGAATGATATAGACTATGTGGCATTTTACGATAAGCCGTTGCTGAAGTTTGAACGCCTGCTGGAAACCTATTATGCCTATACGCCCAAGGGCTGGCTATCTTTCATGCGGGCCATGCCGGTATGGATAAAGGAAAAGGTATTCCTGAAAGATAATGTGCGCAAGGGCCTGAAAGAGGCCGATGAAACCTGCAATGGCAAGCAAGTACTGCTGTTTCCCGAGCATCACCTGAGCCATGCGGCCAGTGCTTTCTACCCATCTCCCTACAACGATGCGGCTATACTGACGATAGATGGCGTGGGCGAATGGTGTACCACTTCCATCAGCAAAGGCGAGGCGAATAAGATAACTGCGCTTAGGGAACTGCACTTTCCACATTCGGTGGGTTTGCTGTATTCGGCTTTTACTTATTTCCTGGGGTTCAAAGTAAACTCGGGCGAGTATAAGCTGATGGGGCTGGCGCCTTATGGCAACCCCGGCGATGCGCAGACCGAGCATTTCAAACAACTGATATACGAACATATATGCACGGTGTATGAGGATGGTTCCATCTTCCTGCACCAGGAATATTTTACCTATGCTACGGCATTGCGTATGGTGAACGATGCCAAATGGGAAAAGCTGTTTGGCTTTCCGCGAAAGGGTGAGAATGAGCCGCTGCAGCAACACCATTGCAACCTGGGCCTGGCCATACAGCAGGTAACGGAAGAGATAGTGCTGAAACTGGCGCGCACCGCAAAGGCGCTGACCGGTAGCAACAACCTGTGCATGGCAGGTGGCGTAGCGCTGAACTGCGTAGCCAATGGCAAGCTGGCCGAAGCGGGCATCTTTGATAATATATATATACAACCCGCTGCAGGCGATGCCGGTGGTGCGGTAGGTGCGGCACTGGCTGCCTATCATATAGAGCAGGCGCAACCGCGTACTAATGTAGGCAGCGATGCCATGCAGGCGGCCTACCTGGGCATAGCGTATGCCGACAAAGAGATAGTGAAGGTGATAAACAAGTACAGCGCCGAAGCCGAACATGTGGAGGATGCCGCGCTGCTGACGGATACTATAGCCAAAGAAATAGCGACGGGCAAGGTAGTGGGCTGGTTTGAAGGGCGGATGGAATTTGGTCCGCGGGCACTAGGCCATCGTAGTATACTGGCCGACCCACGCAACCCCGAGATGCAGAAGAAGCTGAACATTAAGATAAAGTTTCGCGAAGGGTTCCGGCCGTTTGCACCGCTGATGCTGCAGGAAGAGGCCGACAGGCTTTTTGGGTTGCAGCAGCCATCGCCCTATATGCTGTTCGTGCATCCTATAAAAGAACAGTTCCGCAAGCAGTTGCCTGCCAACTACAATACACTATCGCTGATGGAAAAGCTATATGTGCAGCGTAGCGAGCTGCCGGCCATCACACATATAGATTTCAGTGCGCGGATACAAACGGTAGCCGAAGCGGATAACCCACAGGTGTACCAGTTGCTGCATGCTTTTAAAAAGCTGACGGGTTACGGGGTGCTGATAAATACATCCTTCAACGTGCGCGGCGAACCTATCGTATGCAGTCCGGATGATGCCTATGCCTGCTTTATGCAAACGGATATGGATATGCTGGTTCTGGGCAACTTTGTGTTTTATAAGGAGCGGCAGCCTAATGCGGATGCGGCTAGGTGGAAAAGGGAGTTTGCGGGAGATTAGCCCCTTCCGTCCCCTAAAGGGGAGACTTTACCTTCATTATCGTTTGGCTCGAGTGGTTGTTCTTTTTTGCTTCTCCAAAAAAGAACCAAAAAAAGAGCCCGACAATCAATCACAGGGTGATTGTCGGTGGCTGCCGATGATGCTGGATTGCTACTGTTGTACCAGGCTTTGTTCCTTGATGGCTTTTATGTGATACCTCTTCCTTCCCCTAAAGGGGAGACTTTAGCTGATAATAAGTTTGTTTTAAGTGCGTTATTGTATGGATTAAGGTATAAACCCTATTTTTGGCAGGTATGGAATTTTTGAAGGACTTATGGTTGTTTTTGAAGGAGCGTAAGAAGTGGTGGCTCACACCCATCATCATAGCGCTGCTGCTGATAGCCGTACTTATCATAGCTGCCAATACGGGCCTGGCTCCGTTCATATATACCTTATTCTAAATGCAGAATGCCGTAAAAATAAAAGAATCGCTGCTGGCCATTGTTTTGGTGGGTGTGCTGCTGTTCTTCCTTACCAAAAGGGTGGAGATACTGTACGTCGTCTTCGCCATCGGCATACTGGGGCTGGCATCATCGGCATTTGCGGGGCTGGTACACAAGGGGTTTGGCTGGCTTACGGGCATCATCGGCCATATCAATAACACCGTGCTGCTGACACTGATATACTGGGTGGTGCTGACACCCGTGGCGCTGCTGATGCGCCTCTTTAAAAAGAACGGCGTGGTGCTAAAGAAACCTGCGGGCACCAACTTCATCACCCGTGAGCACCTGTTTACCAAAAACGACCTGAAAAACCCCTGGTAGGTTGCAGGTTTAATTTTCATGAATTGAGTGAATACTGTAACTTTGCCGCTCATGAGCTCTTCTGCTATCGTTTTTAACGAATCGATTCCCGGCGAAAAGAAAAAGATAATTGTATTAGGGTCGGGCCCCAACCGTATAGGACAAGGTATTGAATTTGATTATTGCTGCACACACGGCCTGCTGGCCATTAAAGAATGCGGGTACGAAGCGATAATGGTGAATTGCAACCCGGAGACCGTATCTACTGACTTTGACATTGCCGACAAGCTGTATTTTGAACCCGTGTACTGGGAGCACCTGTGGGAAATCATAGAACATGAAAAACCATATGGCGTTATTGTGCAGCTGGGCGGACAAACCGCGCTGAAATTGGCAAAACGCCTGCACGAAAAAGGCATCCGCATCATCGGTACTTCCTTTGATGACATGGATATAGCCGAAGACCGCGGCCGCTTCAGCGACCTGCTGAAAGAACTGAACATCCCTTACCCACGTTATGGTACGGCCTACACTACTGACGAAGCCATAGAAGTGGCCAACGAAGTAGGCTACCCCGTGCTGGTACGCCCTTCATACGTACTGGGCGGACAAAGGATGCGTATCGTTATAAACGATGAGGAGTTGGAAAAAGGCGTGCTGAGCCTGCTGAAACACCTGCCGGGCAATAAGATATTGATAGACCACTTCCTGGACCGCTGCCAGGAGGCCGAAGTAGATGCGATATGTGATGGTGAAGATGTGCACATCATGGGTATCATGGAGCATATAGAGCCTGCAGGCATCCATAGCGGTGACAGCCACGCGCTGCTGCCCTGCTTC
>CAMLKS010000148.1 GCA_946480675.1 uncultured Bacteroidota bacterium | reverse complement strand
GCTGCCTGCCGTTACTACAGGCGTAGCACACACTATATCCGTTACACTTACCGTGCCTGCTACCGGTTTCTTACACACCACACCACTGCCCTGGCACATGTCTTCAAAATGCTCCGCCGTGCTGGCAAACACCCTGTTACCTGCTACCGGGCTATCAAAGTATAGATACGATGGCAGGTTGCCATTACCTGCTACAGTAGCCGCGCGGTACAAACCACAGGTCAGCTCACCGGTGTCCACATCATTCACCGCTGTTACACCGGGCTGCGCACGCAGGTACAGCAATAACCCTGCAAAATCATCAGCCACCAATGCTTTACTCTCATTGTAAAAAGCACCACCATTATACGCCGCAGGCATCACATACGCTCTTTGCGTACCATCAAAGTTCACAGTAGTGGTAGCACATTCCCCGCAGCCAAACACCTGTCTTTGCGTGCAGTCTTCCAGCATAGTTTCCAGCTTGAATAGTTCGCGGCATTTGCTCAGTTGCTTAAAGGGTGTACCGCCTGCATATTGGTATTGCCGGTAGGTTTTGTAATCATCCACCCATATCTGGCTGGCATGCAGCTGGCCTTCTATCTCCGCCATCTTCCAGGCAGGGAAGTATTCAAAGCCTTCCAGCAGGTATTGCGCCGTGCTTTCTGCCGACTGCAGCTTGCAGTTATAGCTCATCTCCCTGTTTATCTCCCGTGGCCTGCGCACAATGCGGCCACGCATGCTTGTTACTTTTACAAAGGGTATTTTTGCACCCGACAGTACTTGTGTGGGGTCCCCATAGTAGTCGCCCGTAAAATTGTCATAACAATCAAATTTTGTTATTAACCGTATCAGCGGTTCATTGCAGGCGCTTACGGGCGAATCACTACCCGCCGCCAGGGGAGCCGGCACATCGGGCATTGGCGTGGTAATACCATTCTGGCTGACCGTTATCCCCTTTGCCGTATCGCAACAGTTGCTTACGCAGTACCTTTCCGTCCAGTTAGCAAACAGGTATATATCGGGGCTACCCGTATTGGTTACACCCACCCGTATCAAAAAGCACTGGTGCGCACACATCGCCGGACTAAACGATTTCAACCGCGCCGTGAAGTAGTGCAACCCATTCACCGGGTTCACAAAGAAGTAGTAGTTGAAATACGAAGTAGCCACCTCGTAAGTCGTCAGCCCATCGGGGCTCCACACCTCTATGCTTATCGTGTAGTTGCCACTGCCCTTACCCGCAGGTATCGACCCCTGCAACATCATATCCCCTGCATATACCAGTTCCTCACAATAGCAAGGCACACCCGGCTGCTGATTATAATACTGCAAGTCCTTTATATTACTAAACCATACCATGATGTTAGTTGATTTGTTTATTAGTTAATCTGTTGACTGGTTTATTTATTGCTCGCATTCATCTAAAAACACGCTCAGAATTTACCTGCCTCATCATGCACCACAGCCTCATAGCACCGTCATGTGCGCAGCACTGACAAAAGATATATATGATGAGATACGGCAACAGCACCTGCCCAATCATGTACCGCAGCCTCATAGCACCGTCATGTGCGCAGCACTGACAGGCAGCATGCATATTCCCCACGCAGCAGCGTATAGCTGGCCCTTAAACCTGCGGAGCAATTGGTTTAAGGGTGTCCTTTTTCTTTGTTTCTTTCTTTTTGGACAAGCAAAAAGAAAGAAAAGATGAGCAGAGAACCTCCGTTGATTAGTGTAC
The DNA here is from genome assembly GCA_946480675.1 of uncultured Bacteroidota bacterium. The sequence goes on along the minus strand of CAMLKS010000148.1, from coordinate 4,584 downwards.
TGGTTGATTGGTTCATTAGGATCACTATAACAACAACGAATAAACCAATCAACTAATCAACCAATCAACTAAACAGTCCCCTTCAATTGTATGTACTTCCCCTTATCATCCGTTGGGTCGTAGCTCACCTCTATTTCAGTAATGGTGCCTTCGCCATAGTATTTGTTAGGCAGCTTCACCTTCTCACCCAGCATTATATTCTCTGCCCTGCTAAATACTTTTAGTTTATCCTTCAGGTCATCGCAACACAGCTCTATCTTAGCCGTCCAGTTCTGGTTCAGTATCGGCCGCAGGCGAGGGTCATCTATCCAGTGAAACCAATCCCATAGCGTATCATAATATCCCGGCTCAAAGTACATAGGGTAGTTCACCAGCATGGCGGGCATACTTCTCTTAAATGCACCGGCCATATCCCTCACGTTGTAATAACCATCGACACCGGCAGCCACCAGTTTACTGCCTATCACAAATGTTTCAGGTTTATGCTTATACTCATGCGACCACTTCAGCGGCGTATTCAATATACTCACATTGAATTTCGGATTGATAGAAGGCTCTGTACCTGCATTGCTATGCGCCGCATAAGGCTTTACACATTTTGCATTCATATAGCCGCTGGCAGTATCCCATATTAATACTTTGGGTAGTGTGCATGTTTCATCGCGCAGCAGCAAAGCATAGTCGGCATATCGTTCCAACCATTTTTGCACACTTTTCATCTGCCCTATTGTCCATGGTTGAAATATCTGTCCGTTCAACACTACTTGCATCGCATCATACACATAGTCCGTACTCGCCCCATCCAGCCTGAATTTAGTAGCACCGAAATTGCTTTTCTTACTCATTACCCCTTCAAATGTTGGATTGGCATCTACATCCCCAAACGACAGTATGCCATTCATCTGGCTACAAGCTTCGTTACCACAAGTATCAGCAGCATCGCTTTCGTATACTCCTTCCACGTAAGCCGGCGTTTTACGTTCGTTCCATTCATAGCAAATGCCATCTACCAGTTTATCCCTATCGTCACCGGCCTGGCTAAAGTCATACACGTATTGCCCTGAGTGCTCTTTAAAAAAGTCTTTTCGTTGAAAAAATAAATATGGTATTATTTGTCCATTCTGCGCTACGCTTTTTATACGCCATTCAGCATTATATAAAGGTTTGAGTTCATCCAGCAGCATATCCAGCGTAAGCAAGGGTGCATTGTCAGGTATATAAAAATCCTTTTCGTTGGGTTGAGGCCCATTTGTATCAAACAGGTTAATATTTCCAAATCTGCGTATACCACGTTTCACCTGCGGCCGTAAATAGCAAGCATTATAATGCGGATTATTCACCGTTATTATACCATTATTGCCCCTGCTCCGGTCAGACGTTTCTATGGTTATTTGTTCAGCAAAAAAAACAGGTGCTGTCTCTTTACCTACAGCCACGCCACATTTATCACATACATTGGTTATATAGTCTCTTATCAATGGTGCCGGATGTTCTCTGCCGCAACCTGCAGATTCTACATAATACTGTATATAGCTATCTATAATATTCGATGGGTCTATAAGTGTGATGGGCTTTATAGGTTTGGCATCACTGCCGCCGAAAAGGCTTCTCACAGCTTTTATGACAGCATTTATTACCGCTATTACACCATTAATCGCAATAAAAAAACCATTCAGGCCAATGACCAATGGTATCATTACGGCCAATGTAGAACCAGCCACCACTCCTGCACCCCACCATTGAAATACCAGTGTGCCGTTGGGCCTTATCTCGTTGCAGTAACTGAATCGGGGATGCCGCTTTGCATTAGTATCATTCGGGTCAATACTCGGGTTGAACCACCCCTGCCAGTTATCGGCTATCATCGTGCTTTTTATGCAGTTCAGCGCTTCATCTTTCTGTTTCAATGTTACATCAAAAGCGCAATAACTACCCTCGCACCAGCGCAGGTCACTGCTCTTTATGGTATAGTCCAGGTATTCCCCGCAGCCTACATGCACTATCTTCACATCCACACAGTTCAGCGGTGCGCTGATGTCGTCTATCAGCCAATGTTTCAGCAGCTGGTAAGCCTCCCCTTCAAAGGTCAGCGTGCCACTGGCGCTCTTCTGCTGCTGCAGCGAACCGGGTATCACAAAGCCGCTGTTATCGCGCTCCGTGGTCCATGTCAGTTTTAGTTTATAGAGGTTGCTGGTTTCGGTGGTGATGTCTATATAGTTGCCATAGTCCCGCCAACGGCGGCTACCCGCAGGCAACTGGCCCGGCATATTGATAACGTTCTGCGGTACATAGGCACTGCCCGCAGGCACATCATAATACACCTGCCCCCGCTTCACATCATAAGCCTCCGTTTGTTTTATATATAGTTTCAGTTCCATGGTGATGTTTTGGGATTGGATATTGGGAATTAGGGATTTGTAATTGGGAATCAAGGAAAGCCCCTTTAAGGATTTGACTTATAACTTTTGACTTAACAACCTACATCCACCTTTTCCTATCTCTCCGCATTGCCTTTTCTGTCATGATGCCCACGCCATGTTCATTGAAGTAAATATTCTGCCGCAGCCGGTTATCTTCTATCGCATTCACTACGCTATCCAGCTTGCCTTCCAGCGCGCCTAGGTCTTGTGCCGATGCATATACACCACTACCATCCGGCGTGCGAAACATAGGCATGGTATAAGGCAGCGCCGGGTTCATCAGTTTAAACTGTGCACCACTGTTGATCGCTTCCAGTATATGGCGATTGGCTTTCGTACCATCTGCCGTTATCACACTTTCCCCGCTCGATATACGCACCCAGTTGGCATCATCCCGCGGACCACCCTTGCCCTTATAATCTACCACGCCATCAGCAAAGGCATTCGCCTTAGAGAATGCGCCTGACAGAGCTGTAATACCTGCCACCAGTGCCGCCACAGCAGCTGCTACACGAAAAGCTATGGTATAAGGATCGCCCTCTGCCGCAGCCGATACTACAGCGCCTATCGCTTCAGATAATGCTACCGCCTGGTTGGATGCCTGTATGATCGCATTCAGTTGCAATTGCCGCTGTGCAAGCCTCTCGCGTTCGGCCTGTGCTTTCTGAAGCCTTTCTTCTTCTATGCGGAGCTGCTCTGTATTGCCACGCAGTGCCAGTTCTTTTGCTTCTTCTACACGCCTCGTTCGTAGTTCTATTTCTTTATCCAGCAACGCTTTTTGCGCATCATATATAGTATTGATGGCTTTCACGGCTGCATCAGCTAATGTTTGGTAGGCGCCAATACTGTCATTAATATGCTGCTTACGTTCTTCCGCTAGTTCGCGCTCCCTGTCTTCGGCGTCCTTTTTCTCTTTTTTCTCTTTTTCTTTTGCAGCATCACGCTGTTTTTTCAATGCTTTCGATGCCTCTGTTTCCACCTCCTCACCATATGCACCTGGTGCGGTTTCCCCATCAGGATCATCAGGCACAGCTATAGATATACTACGCCTTTGCATTCTTATCCCGCCATTATCTCTTCTATCCTGCCCTCCGCTCGATGGTATGTTCTTTGCATTTTCTTTTATCTGCTCCACCAGCGCGCCTATTTCCCTCACAACACCCTGCTGCTGAATAATCAGGATGGAAAGCGCCGGGCTTACGTTCGTTCCAGTTCCTTTTATAATGGCATCACTATCCGCTTTCGATATACTATAAACCGGTTGACCTGTTGTAGGGTCTGTACTGCTAACCAATTTCACGCCACTGCGTTCGGCTTCTGCCAGTATACTATTCTGCTGTGCCACCAGCAACTCTGTCTTTGCCTCCAATTGCTTATCAAATACACGCGCCCTGGCCGATGCTATGATGGCTTTAGCGGCACGCTGGTAAGCATCTCCCACCTTACCGGCCAGTATTTCTTCTTTCGATAAATTACTAAATACCTGCGGATACAGCTTTTGCAATTCGTTTGCTGCGGCCAGCCTGCTATTATAGGCCAATGTGGTATCTTCCACTCTTGCCTTCAGCTTTATCAGGGCCGACATTTCTTCTGCGGACTCTTCCCCCAACGACTTGCTGAACTCTGCTGCTTTCTTTGAAGCCTCTGCCATATCTTCAGCAGCTACAGTTCCATCTTCCATCGAATCTAACCATAGCGCCACAACTGATATGGATGCCGTAACAATGTTACTAAATGAAAAGACTTTTGTAGCCAACGTACCAATAGTGGTTGCACCCTTCAACAAACCAGGTATCCCATCAATAAATGGTTGGATGAAATTCATCATCACCCCTTCCACTCCATCACCGGCACCGCCAAGGTCCATCAGCGATTTTCTCACTGTGTCCAGCACACCCTTTGTCTTCCCAGCGCCGGCTTCCATTTTCTTCATCACGCCTTCTATCCGGTTCGATAGTTGTTCTATCTTCTCTATCTCTTTTTCTCCCGTTCTGGCTATTTCTTTCTGTATAGATACCAGTGTAGTATTCAGCGTAGTGAGTTCATGCAGCTGTGCACGTATAGCTTGCGTAGCATTTTGCAGGGCGCGGTCTTCTACCTCATACGTTATCTTATGAATTACTTCAGTCACATCTGCCATTGCAGCAATAGGTTTTCAGGTTTA
>CAMLKS010000147.1 GCA_946480675.1 uncultured Bacteroidota bacterium | reverse complement strand
TTCGGTGCTTATCCTAACCCTGCTATCAACAACACTAACATCAAATTCTCTCTGGACGAAGCTGCTGACGTAACTATCAATGTTATGGATGTAACCGGCCGTGTTGTTAGCACTATCAACAAAAATGGTCTGAGCAAAGGCGAGAGCATTGTACCTATTGAAACTGCAAACCTGACTAACGGTAACTATATCTATACCGTTTCTACCAGCAAAGGCGGTGCTGTAGCAAGCCAATTCACTGTTGCTAAATAATATATCTAGCATATACAATAAAAAAGCCGGTTCTGATGAACCGGCTTTTTTATTTACTAATCATTTCAACTTATCATTCCCCGCATGCCTGTCTGCATCGCGTTTTGTTTTTTTATCAAAGTTTTTTTGCAGGGCGGTGGTGAGGTCAACACCGGTTTGGTTAGCCAGGCATAGCAGCACCCACAGCACATCGGCCATTTCATCGGCCAGCTCTTTGCCTTTATCGCTTTCTTTAAAAGATTGCTCACCGTATTGACGCACCATCAGGCGGGCCAGTTCGCCGGTTTCTTCCATCAGTATACCCAGGTTGGTCAGCTCGCTGTAATAGCGCACACCTATGGTCTTTATCCATTCGTCTACCTGCTGCTGTGCTTGTTGTATGGTCATTGTATTACCCCTCCTGCCCTCCCCTGAAGGGGAGGAATTTTTATGATGTTATGACTTGGTTTTTGTCAATTTTAGCAAAATAATAGAACTTACTATCTTATTTTACGTACCTGTATTAAAAATAGCAAAACCACAGACCACGAGATGCCATACGCAACGGATATTGAAGCAGCTAAAGCCCTGAAAGAAAAATACGAAGCCATACGCACCGCTATAAGCAAAGTAATAGTAGGACAGAATGAAGTGGTGGATAAACTGATCATATCCATACTATGCAATGGCCACAGCCTGCTGGTGGGTGTGCCGGGGCTGGCAAAAACACTGCTGGTAAAAACGGTATCGGATGTGCTGGACCTGTCTTTCAAACGCATACAATTTACCCCCGACCTGATGCCCAGCGATATAGTGGGTGCCGAGATACTGGATGAAAGCAGGCATTTCCGTTTTGTGAAAGGCCCCGTGTTTGCCAACATCATACTGGCCGACGAGATAAACCGTACGCCCCCAAAAACGCAATCGGCACTGCTGGAAGCGATGCAGGAACGTAATATAACTGCCGGCGGCACGATGTATAAACTGCCCGCACCCTTCTTTGTGCTGGCTACGCAAAATCCCATAGAACAGGAAGGTACCTACCCGCTACCGGAAGCACAGCTGGACAGGTTCATGTTCCAGATATGGCTGGACTATCCCAGCTTTGCAGAAGAAGTGACCATTGTGCGCAACACTACAGGGGCGCTGGAAAACACACTACCTAAAGTAATGACCGCTGAAGATATACTGTACTTCCAGGAGCTGGTGCGCCGTGTGCCGGTGCCCGATAATGTGCTGGAATACGCAGTGGGACTAGTGCACAAGACAAGACCTGCTAATGCCAATGCACCTGCTGCGGCCAAACAATATATAGCCTATGGTGCAGGGCCACGTGCATCGCAATACCTGATACTCGGCGCCAAATGCCACGCGTTGCTGCAAGGCAAGTATTCGCCCGATATAGAAGATGTGCAGGCGATGGCCTTATCGGTACTGCGCCACCGCGTGGTGCGCAACTATAAGGCCGAGGCGGAAGGTATTACGCAGGAAGGATTGATAAAACAACTGTTGTAGAAATATAATTTCTAAATCCTAAAGATTTAATTCCGAAATACTAAGGTTAAAATCCTAAAAGCTAATTTCTAAATTCTAAACCGCAGTACATTTAGTGCTATAATATAAGCTATGGAAAACCTGGGTGCTAAAGCAACTTTTTTAAGGAATGATTTTGTAAAACTGATGGCGAGCATCGACCCTGCCACTAAAGGCCTGTGGGGCAAGATGAACCTGCACCAGACTATCGAGCATATGTCGTACTCGTTTCGACAAGCAAGTGGCAAAGACCCGTATACATTAGAAACGCCGGAAGAGCACCTGCCCCGTATGCAGGCCTTCCTGCAAAGCGATAAGCCTTTCAAAGAGAATACTCCCAATAAGCTATTGCCAGACGAGCCTGCACCACCTGTGCATGATAATATACAAGACTCGCTGAACGAGCTGCAGGCAGAGATAGAGCATTTCTTTAAAGAATATGCACAAGACCCCGAGAAAGTGGTGACCAACCCATTCTTCGGCCACCTGGATTATGATATGCAGGTGCAACTGCTATACAAACACGCATGGCACCACCTGAGGCAGTTTGGTGTTAACGAAGTGTCTTAAGCGCCCTTGTTTTAAGATAAGCAAAACCAATAGCACCGGCTACTACAGAAGCACCGATAATAGCCACCTTGGCTACTATTTGTGTTGGTGCATCGCTAAAGGCGAGCGTGGCCATGAAGATAGACATAGTAAAACCAATACCGGCTATCATGCCCATACCCAGCACATGCCGACGGTTGATACCATCGGGAAGTGTAGCCATCTTCATACGTATGGCCAGTATGCTGAAGAGGTAGATGCCTATGGGCTTGCCTAATACGAGCCCCATAAAAATACCGTGATGCACCAGCGAAGAAAATACACTGCTAAAATCTGAAGGCAGCAGGATGGCTGTATTGGCTAATGCAAAAAGCGGCAGGATGATGAAATTGACAGGGTCGTGCAGGGCATGCTCCAGTTCCTCTACTTTATGCATGGGTATTGTGAATGCCAATAGCACCCCTGCAATGGTAGCGTGTATGCCGGAATTGAATACAAAATACCAAAGCACGATACCGAAAAAGAAAAAGATATAGTAGTGTTTCACTTTGGCAGCATTCAGCAATGCCAGCAGGAATACGATGCCCAGTGCTATAAATAGATATATCCATTGAATATCCTGCGCATAGAAAATGGCAATGGTGAGAATACCACCGAGATCATCTATAATGGCAAGAGCAGTAAGGAAGATGCGCAGTGACAACGGCGCACGTTTGCCCAGCAATGACAACACACCCAAAGAAAAAGCGATATCGGTAGCCATAGGGATACCCCAGCCACGTGCAAAAGGCGTACCGCCACACCATATAGTATAAATAAGCGCCGGCACTACCATGCCGCCCAATGCTGCAATAGCCGGCAGCATAGCTTTCTTTGCCGTATTCAGTTCGCCCACCAGCAGTTCGCGTTTTATTTCAAGCCCCACAAGGAAGAAGAAAACCGCCATGAGGGCATCGTTGATTAGATGCAGGATGGTATGCGGCAAATGCAGTTCAGGCAAGGGCATATGTAGCTCACGCTCCCAGAAATGTATATAGGAAGGCCCCCAACCGGTATTGCTGATAATGAGTGATATAAGTGTACAGCATATCAATGTAATACCTACTGCCCTGCTATCATGTATAAACTCACGGACAGGTGAGATGATACCTTTCCTTATAATATTCCCTATCCTGTTCATAGCGTAAATATACCCGAAATAAAAAACAGTATTTCTACGCAGTATGGCACCAGAGAGGTTATGTAAGTTTAACAAGCCGTAATACATACGCCGGTATCTTTACGGCCGGTGCTATGAGTTATAAAGTAAGTGATATGATATTAGCAAAAGAAACCGCTTATATAGATCTTATAATAGGCGGGCATACACATGCGTTTTTAGATAATCCGGTGGCGGAGACCAACAAAGGCGGAAAGCAAACCCTGATGATGCAGGCAGATGGGGAATTATGTTTTCAGCAACGAAAAAAGTGCCAAACTTTTCAAAGGCCAATCTGTAATTGCGAACAAACAAACAATAGCGGATTGATTTTTTTTTTCAACAAAATGTTAGGAATTTCGTCGTCCTGCTTTAGGAAAAATAAAGCATAGCAATAACCCTGTGATAGTTGATTTGAGAGGGGCCGGAATACTTAACTGAAACTGGTAATGTGGTGTTAAAAATATATATCCCGTTGTGCGTGAAGCTATCGGGGCTAAATATTCGTCGCTCTACGATTACCGTATTTAAAAAATTGGTATTAACTTGATGAACGAGTAGCCAAACTATGGATAACAACCTTTACGATACTTCTAATAAAATATTCAATGAAGCGGAGGCTGCGTGGGATAAGTGTCTGAACATTATCAAGGATAATGTGAACTGGCGCACATTCCAGACGTGGTTTGAACCCATAAAGGCTGTTGGTCTTGAAAATAATATACTTACCCTGCAGGTTCCCAGCCAGTTCTTTTACGAGTGGCTGGAAGAGCACTATGTAGAACTGCTGGGTAAAACCATCAAACGTGTGCTGGGTAAAGAAGGACGCCTGGAATACCGCATACTGATGGAAAGCAGTTCGAACCAGCGCAACCCGGCATCTATCAACATGCCCGGCAGCACTTATAATAAGCCTGCTAAAGACAACAACTATGTGGATATGCCCATGAAATGGGACGATCCGCACAATATTAAAACACCATATGCCATACCGGGCCTGAAGCGCATGCAGATAGACCCGCAGTTGAATGCCAACTATACATTTGAAAACTATGTAGAAGGCGACTGTAACCGCGTGGCCCGCAGTGCAGGCCAGCACGTGGCACAAAAGCCCGGCGCTACGGCCTTCAACCCGCTGGTAATATTTGGTGGTGTAGGCTGGGGTAAAACTCACCTGATACAGGCCATAGGCAATGAAGTGCGCAGGCTACACCCTAACAAAGCCGTGCTGTATGTAAGTGCAGAGAAATTCATCAACCAGTTCATAGAGCACTCTAAGAACAACGAAGTGAACGACTTCATCCACTTCTACCAACTGATAGATGTGCTGATAGTAGATGATGTGCACCTGCTGGTACCGGCGGTAAAAACACAGGATGTTTTCTTTGCCATCTTCAACCACCTGCACCAGAGCGGTAAACAAATAATACTAACCAGCGATACCCCACCAAAGGATATGGAAGGTATGCAGGAACGCCTGCTGAGCCGTTTCCGCTGGGGACTGAATACAGATATACAAGCACCTGACTTTGAAACCCGCCAGCAGATACTGCAGGTGAAGATGAGGCAGGAAGGCCTGGATATACCGGAAGATGTAGTGAAGTATGTAGCCTACAACGTACAAAGCAATGTACGCGAGCTGGAAGGTGCACTGATAGCCCTGTTTGCACAGGCAACGCTGAACAAGAAAGAAATAGACATCGACCTGGCAAAGCGCGTGATGAAGAACTTTGTGAAAACATCGGCACGCGAACTGACCATCGAAAACATACAGAAAATGGTGTGCGACTACTTCCACCTGCCATATGACAGGCTGCTGGCTAAAACCCGCAAACGAGAAGTGGTACAGGCCCGCCAGATAACGATGTACCTGGCTAAGAAATTCACGAAAAGCTCGCTGAAAAACATTGGCGAACACTTTGGCGGCTTCGACCATACTACGGTTATCCACTCCTGCCAAACGGTAGAAAACCTGATGGATACCGATACAGAGTATAAAGAACATATGCTGGAACTACAGCAGAAAGTGCAACTGGCCAGCATCTAAACGAACGATTCTACTACATTATACATCCCCGGTACACAACCGGGGATTTTTTATTTTCAAAAAAAAACAACTCTGCGCCAAGGCTTTGGGAAGATGCGTCGTCTTTATTAGTAAACCACATTCTTAATACTATTTAAAACGACGATTGTATGAAAACAAAGATTCTGTTTGCACTGTTGCTGGGAGCCAGCTTATGGGTAGGATGCGATAAAGCACAACATTTAAAAAACCCTGCCTCACAAAAGGAAAGCCACAATAAGCCACCTAAAGGCAATGATTCAACCCCATGTGACAGCGTTGCCTGCACCATGCAGTTTGAGCAAGTGCACCTGCAGATTTTAGATGCGAGTGGTGCACCGGTAATATTGGATGCATTTCATACCGAAGATATGACGGGTGCCAAATTGCCGACCAGCCTGTATGAATACGATAACCATACCAAGGCTTATGTAGTATTCAACGACAACTGGGTGCCCGGCCACCAAAACAGCACAACTACGGTTCGCTTTGTAGGTTTTAAGAATGGTGCAAAAGTTGTTCAGGAAGATTATAACATCAGCACAGACTGCTGCCATATATCTAAAACATCCGGTAAAACCCGCGTAGTATTATCAACTAACGGTGAATGTGATGGCGTTGTATGCACCATGCAATTTGAGCAAGTGCGCCTGCAGGTTTTAGATGCGGGTGGTGCACCGGTAACATTAGATGCATTTCATACCGAAGATATGACGGGCGCTAAATTGCCGACGAGCTTGTATGAATACGATGA